>CAZSTE010000077.1:0-5448 GCA_964609735.1 uncultured bacterium | reverse complement strand
AACAGTGGCCACCTTTTTTGCACGACTTAATATTCCCACCATTGATTGCGGAACAGGTGTAATATCCATGCATGCTCCATTTGAGGTCACAGCTAAGGTGGATGTTTACTCAACATATATGGCATATAAAGCATTTTTCACTGCGAAATAATCAAAAAAATGGAAACAATAACCATTAGAACCACAAAACGGAAAGAAATGATTGATATTACCGCTGAAATCCAACAGGTTCTTCGTAAATCTTCCATTAAAAGCGCTATCTGTGTTTTGTTTGTTCCCCACACAACCTGTGGAATTACAATCAACGAAAATGCTGATCCTTCTGTAAAAAAGGATATACTATCCCATTTTAATCAGATGGTGCCAGAAAATGGTTCCTATGAACATCTTGAAGGAAATTCAGATGCACATATACAATCAACAATATCCGGCCATTCATTAACAATTATTGTGGAAAATGGCCAGATGTTACTTGGAACATGGCAGGGTGTTTTTCTTTGTGAATTTGATGGCCCCCGAACAAGACAGGTATGGATAAAAATAATACAGAAATAAAAAATAAAAAAGAATTAAACGCGATTATTGATCTGTCAAATTTGGTTTTTCGCCCCAAAGAAAAAAGCATGGAAATAGAAACACCCTTAATGTGGGCAGTTGGCAAACATTTTGTTGTTAAGAAAAATAAAAAAATCGTTTCATTTATTGGGATGGTGGAACAAGAAATAAATGTTTGCGGGTATAAAATAAAAATTGGCGCTATCGGAAATGTGTGCACACACCCTGATTATCGAAAAAAGGGTTATGCTACATTGCTGTTAAATGAAGCGATTCTTTTTTCTTTATACAATAGCCAATTAAAAAAAAAGATAATGGGCATAAGGAGTAAAATCTGGATCATTTCAAAAAATAAAGATATTCTGGCTTACTGGGCAGAAGGTGAAACAAAGAAAAATAAAATTTCTATTGGTTATAATAGGGAATATAGTAGAATAAGAGAATTGCTGGCAAAGGCATGGAAAAACAGGGGTAAAAAGCTAAATCTTTATGTTCCTCTCTGGGATAAGGAATTAAAACACTATTTAGGGAATGAAAGCGGAATAAAAGAAATGGGTACAGTTATTCTTATTAATCCAGAAATTCTTATAAAAAACCTAACAGGATATTTTATAGAACAAGGGGTAGATGTAAAATTTTCCCAACATGGCAACAGGATATTGTTAAAAGCAAACAAAAAGGAAAAAAGGTTTAAAAATAACAAGGATTTAGCGAAATTTCTTTTCCATTTAAACAATGAAAAGGTCTGGGAAAATATTCTTCCATTACCCTTGCCCTTTTATGGATGTAACTATACATAAATATAATATTTTTAAGTTAATAACTTATGAAGTTATGAAATTATGAATATAAGTAAATACTTTATCTCCGATAAAATTATTGAAATCACCTGTAATGTTAATGGAGAGAAAAAGATTAAACCATTTAACAGTACAATAGGTGAAACCATTTTCAATCACTCAAATACGCGGTTTTCAAACAAAAACATTGAAAATGTGATAAAAATAGCTGTGAGAAATCTTTTACATCAGGCGACAAAACTTTCCCGCACATCAGTGACACTACCGGTATTTTATTACAACCAGGGTAAAATGTCTATCCGGGACTCATTCAATATAATGTTAGAAGAAATCATTTCCGCGGTCGGCTATAATGAATATCCAAAACATGTCATCCTGGCATTACCTGAAAAACCCAAAAATTTATTTGCCACATGTGAAAAAATAGCCACAGAAATGCTGGGATGCCTCGCAAAAAAAACATTTAAAAATCCATATCCAGCAAGTGATATTATTATAACAAAAAATAACGGCATTGTTTTGATTCATCGTAAAAATTTTCCTTTCGGTTGGGCAATTCCCGGAGGATTTATCGATTATGGCGAATCAGCCGAAACTGCCGCAATAAGAGAAGCAAAGGAAGAAACAGGACTGGATGTTAGAAATCTGAAACTTTTCGGGGTATTCTCAAAACCGGGAAGGGACCCGAGATTTCACACAATATCAATTGTATTTACTGCTGACGGCAAAGGAAAAATAAAAGCGGGCGATGACGCATGTAAAGCAAAAATCTTTTACAAGAACGCACTTCCAGAAGATATTGCTTTTGACCATAAAAAAATTCTTGCGCAATTTTTTAATAGATGAATCAAAACTAACGATGGAGCATAATGATATGAATCCAACGACATCAAAGGGAAGAATATTAAGCGGAATGAGGCCAACCGGGCCCTTACACATAGGACATCTTTTCGGAGCCCTTACAAACTGGAGAAATTTACAAAATCAAGGGTATCAGTGTTTTTACATGATTGCGGACTGGCACGCATTAAGTACAGAATATCAGAATTCAAAAATTATTAAAGATAATGTGTTTGAAATAGCGGTTGACTTTATTTCCTGCGGGCTTGACCCTAAAAAATCAGTAATTTTTATCCAATCAATGGTAAAGGAACATTCAGAATTAAACCTTCTTCTTTCAATGATTGTACCGGTGCCGTGGCTTGAAAGAAATCCTGTGTATAAGGAACAGATTGCTGAATTAAAGGAAAAAGACCTTCATACATTTGGATTTCTTGGATATCCTGTTTTACAGGCAGCAGATATTCTTGTATATCGCGCAGATTATGTACCAATAGGTATTGACCAGATTCCTCATCTTGAATTAACAAGAGAAATCGCCCGCAGGTTTAATTTTCTTTATGGCGAATATTTCCCGGAACCAAAAGAACTTCTTACGGAAACCCCAAAGATTCCCGGAACAGATGGACGAAAAATGAGCAAATCCTATGGAAATGCTATTTATTTAAAGGATTCAGAAGAAGAAATTTTAGCCAAAACCTCAAAGATGTTTACAGATCAGAAGCGGTTGTATAAAAAAGATCCGGGTCATCCTGATGAATGCGCAGTCTTTGCATATAGAAACCTTGTTTCACAAAAAATCGATGATATCAGAAAAAAATGCCTAAAAGCAGAAATAGGTTGCGTTGATTGCAAGAAACAAATGGGTAAGGACCTTGTTGAGTTTCTTAAACCAATAAAGGAAAAAAGAAAATACCTTGTGCAACACAAAGATCAGGTCTGGAAAACATTATACGCAGGTTCAAAAAAAGCAAAAATAATGGCTCAACAAACAATGAAACAGGTACAAAAACTCATAGGAATGGAATATAAAAATGAACAATCAGATTGAAAAAATCGCAAGAAAATCTTTATCCTTTATCAGTCCTTATGTTCCTGGAAAACCCGCGGAACAACTGTTTAGAGAAAAAGGACTGATGAAAATTATAAAGCTTGCCTCAAATGAAAATCCTCTTGGTCCTTCCCCGTATGCCGTAAAGATTCTTAATAAAAAAACACATGCGCTCAATAGATATCCAGAGGGAAACGCGTTTATGCTGAAGGAAAAATTATCTCAATTTTTTGGTATTAATGCCCAACAGATAATAGTAGGTAATGGCTCAAGCGAAATAATAGGTATGACAATTCAGAGTTTTTGTGAACAGGGCGATGAAATAATATGTGCATCGCCGTCATTTATAATTTATAAAATTCTCGCCTATGCATTTGGCGCAATTCCCGTAGAGGTTAAGCTTAACACGGATTTTAGTTACAATCTTGACGCGTTTATTGAAAAAATATCCGACAAAACAAAACTGATAATATTGTGTAACCCAAATAATCCCACAGGCTCTTATATAACAAAACAGAATATGGAAAGATTTATGAAAAACATTCCTGATAATATAATAGTTCTATGTGATGAAGCCTATATTGAATATGCTGAAGCCCCGGATTTTGGAAGCGCATTTCAATGGCTTACAAAAGGAAATGTAATAATTGCAAGAACATTTTCAAAGATATACGGCCTGGCAGGATTAAGAATTGGCTATGGCATGGCATCAACCGATATTATTAAGATAATGGAAAAGATAAGGCCACCTTTCAATACAAGTTCGTTAGCCCAGGATGCGGCTACTGCCGCGCTTGATGATTGCAATTTTGTGCAAAAATCCATTCAACATAATATAAATGGAAAACAATATCTTTCGCAAAACCTGAAAAAACTGGGATTTACTGTATTTCCAAGCCAAGCAAATTTTTTGTTCTGTCGAATAGAAAAAAATACAGATGAAATCTGCCAGCAACTTGAAGAAAATGGGATTATTGTGCGGCCAATGACAGCGTTTGGCGTAAAAGAAAAATATATAAGAATTACCATTGGAACAGAAGAAGAAAACAAAATATTTATTGATAAACTCAACGATATCTTAAAAAATTTATAAAAGTAGAACAAACAATCCGAATTTCTAGTATCAAATAGTAAAAAGGAATAAGGAGAAAGAACAAATGAAAAAATTAGGTGTAAATATTGACCATATTGCAACATTACGACAGGCAAGACAGGGAACATTCCCAGATCCGGTTTATGCAGCAGGTATATGTGAAATTGCCGGCTGTGACTCTATTGTTTGTCATCTTAGAGAAGATAGAAGACATATTCAAGATAGGGATGTCTATATTTTAAAAGAAACAGTTAAACGTTTAAATCTTGAGATGTCCACAACTGAAGAAATCATCAAAATAGCCTTAGGGGTTTGTCCGGCTCAGGTTACCATTGTTCCTGAAAAAAGACAAGAATTAACAACAGAAGGCGGACTTGATGTTTTCGGCAATATAGATAAATTAAAACAAACAATTGAAAAATTTCATATAAAGGGTATTACCGTAAGTTTATTTATTGAACCGGATATTAAACAAATTGATGCATCAAAAACCATAGAAGCAGATGCCATAGAAATACATACGGGTAAATTTGCAAATCTTTTTGAAAAACAGCAAGAACAGGCCGAATATGAAAGGATTGTAAAAGCAGCAGAACACGCAGACTCTATTGGTCTAAAGGTCCATGCCGGACACGGCCTTGATTATAGAAATATATACCCCATATTATCAATTCAACAGATTGAGGAATATAATATCGGCTATAGCATCATATGCCAGGCAGTATTTATAGGTCTGCTCAATGCTGTAAAAGAAATGGTTTTAATACTTAAATAAATATAACCACTCTTTATATCTCAATTCCCCAAGAATAAGCCTAAAAAAAGAAAAATAAACAAGAAAAATGGCAATAATAAGGGTTTATTCAATTCTGAATATAATTCTGGCTTATTTTCTCTATTATATCAATGCAATATTTTATCTGATTAAAAACCTTTAGGCATTACAATTATATATTTTAGAGTTTAAGTTATGAATATTCAAATACTTATATTATATAATGTCGCATAAGATATATTATGTAAACTTTTCAATATGCATTCCCGGAATCTTTCAGTTAACCCAGGATAAAAACAGCCTTGATTTAATAGTTAACATTTAGTAATAATTA
>CAZSTE010000076.1:0-5495 GCA_964609735.1 uncultured bacterium | reverse complement strand
AAATACATATATTCGCCTCTTTTAAAATATGTTTTTCCTGTAATTCCAACGGTTTCAGGAAATTTTTCATATAATCCCACAAATCTTCCCTGAAGACCTTCAGCCTGGCATTCAAAATAAATCCGGGATTTTTCACTTTTCACAGGAAACTTTTCATAGCTGATAAGATCAATAGCCCAGTTTATTTTGTAGGGCGGGTTAAAGACATAAACAGTTGTTTTTTCAGTTTTTTTGGAATGATTGACAATAGTGATACAGATAAATTCTTCATTATTTAACAGGCTTGCTTCCACAATAATATTTTTACTTATGCAATGAGGAAGAATTTTTTCCCGCTTGAAAAATACCTCCTGAAATTTTTCTTTTAACAGAAACTCTTTTCTTTTGTCTTCAGAAATAAGGATATCTGTATAAAGACCGTCCAGATCCTTGTTTAAAAGATATATTTTCCCCTTGCCGAACGAAGTGGATTTTATTTCAATATCTTCAAAAATTGGCTCTGACGTTGGGAAATTAATATCCTTGATAAAATCAAGTTTTTCGCCATTTTGATTATGGGATGGCATCTTATCCATAAAAAGCGCGCCGCCAGATTTGACAAATTCTATTATTTTTTCCGCTGCCTCAGAATGAATATATTCGGTTGCCAGAAGTGCGATAGCCTTATAATTATTTATTAATTTAGATACCAATCGTTCTTCAACGACATCGCATTCTCCAAAATATCTAAACATAAATTCATAGGCGTTAAATGGTGTATAACCTGATGGATACCATTTATTAAAAGGTCTTTCTTCTTTATGATAAAAGCCGATGCCTACATAACCTGGCGGAAGCTGTTTTGGTTGAGGATTTATAACCCAGTTTGAGTAGGGAAAAATCATTGCCAGGGGTGATGGCGGTTTATTTAATTTTTTAAGGACAGGCGATGCCTGTCGTATTCTTTTCAATTCTTTTCCGAAAAGTTCCCATCTTTTTTGTCTGGGGCCAAAGTTGACGGAAAATGTCGGTTTATACATTAAATGGAATGTTTTAGCATTCTGGCCTATGCTGGTATATAAAATTTCACATGGCGCTTTTATGGGTTCTATGTCATCGGGATAATCCCTATCATCTATTTGAACAAAAAAACCCAGTTGTTTTTTATAATACGTGGCAAGATTTCTATATCGGGCAAATGCGAAATGAAATTGATGAAACATTGCTTTTTCTGCTGCTGCAAAATGGGCATACATATAATTGTAACAGTCAAATTCAAATGTATCGCAGTATGGAAACCATTTCAGGTCATCAGCAAAACTGAAATGTGTTGAATATTGTCCACTGCCAACAAGAGCAAATACATGATTTGCCTGAACCCTTTTTCTATAGGTTAAAACCGCGTTGTATGTATCTTTGAATGCCTTTTCATAATAGTCGCCGATAAAATCAAAAAAATCGTATCGTTTTTTTCCGCATATATTGGTTATTTCCGACCATTTTGGCATTTCATAGCCATACCTTTCTTTGAATTTTTTTAGGCAAACATTACATCTGCATATATTGGCGGGAAGCACACAAGGTTCGTCTAATATTTCCATGCTCAACAATGCTGGAATTTTTTCCGCCCGTTCTATAATCGGTTTTACGTATTCAAATGTCTTTTTTCTAAAAGATGATGTTAAAACACACGGAACATTTGGATTTTTCCCTTCTTCCATATACCACGGGCCATGATCAACAAAACAGCTTAATCCTATATACTCGCCCCACATATAAAGCTTATGTTCAAATTGCGCAAGATATCTGTAATAAAGAAGATTCTTGTTGTATCTATCCGGCATTGTCCCCTTAATCTGTTCGGATGTAACACAATTAAATCCCTTCTTTACCCTATCGGATAGCTCTTCCCGAATTCTTTTTTCTGTTAAGCCATTGATAATAACAGGGGCCACAAACACAAGGTCTTCAACCGGCGTAATATGGACAATGGCAAAAGGATATTTTGCGTAAAATGTGCGAGAATGGATAATCCCTGTTGTTTGTAAAACATATCTTCCTTCTTTCCATAAAGGGATTGGATATTCAAATATATAACGACCTCCCGGGTTAATTTCCACCTTTTGAAAAACAATATTGTCGTCGGAATCTTTGATATCAATAAGAAGTTTTTCAATCCCGGATGGTTGCGGGCTAATTTCAAACCTTAAAATCTGTCCAGGCATGAAAACATATTCCTGCTCAATATTTCTTATTTTAATATGATATGGTTGTTTTACAGATAACACGGTATCTCTTTTATGCAAGGTCGGTTCATAGGGATCCAGTCCGATGTGTTTATAATTTCTATCAATATCGTTGCCATATTGAACAACAAGGGAAAATTTATACCAAGATTCAGGCGGTCTTTCAAGCATTACAGGCATTCTGAACAAGAATCTTATTCGGTTGTTTTTTATTTCAAGGTTTTTTTTAAGGATAGGAACAGAAAATTCAGCTGTTCTTTCATTTGCCTGTGTATAGAGATTGTTTGTTTTAATTTCCACTTCAGCTTTCTTGATTTTTTCTTTTGTGGGTTCTAATTCTGCTTTTATTTCCCACTGGCCTGATTTTTTCTGCCAGCCAACTGAAAATGATTTAATAATAATGTTGCTTTCTTTTTTCAATAGCCACATAATAAGATTTCTTATCAAATCATCATACGCGCTATGTTCGAAGAAGTTGTTTTGATCAATGATGCCTGTTAGGTTGTCATAATCAGGTTTTGCAGAAATAGCGGCTGTTCTGCCGTTTGCATAGGTGCCAACAACAATAACAGGATATTTTTCACATCGTGCCACCACTGTTGCGTTTTTTTTGGGTTTTAATTGGTGTAAATAAGAGATTGTTCCCATTTCAGGGGAAATACCTTTGCAAATCGGATGCTGTTTATTCAACCGTACTATCTGGGTTTTAATCCGGGGTTTTTCGTCAGAATGATGTGGAAAAGAGCCTGGATGTTTGTCGGGAAAATTTATTTCAACCGGAAGAATCTTGCCAAGAATATGATATGTGCCATCGCTTTTTTCGAAGGCAAATGCCCCGCCTGTAAAGATTATTGCGCCGCCATGCTCAACATAGGAAACAAGATTTAGTTGTTGTTGTGGAGAAAATTCTTGAACATCAACTCCTGAAAGAACAATAAGATCATAGGCAAGCAGTCCTGTTGTTCCCTGAGATGTGTCATCAATTCTTTTTGGCAATGGATATGTAAAAGGAATATTTTTTCTGATATAATACCCCTTTCTTATTCTCATTGGAAAGGGAAGAGAATCAATAATTTCATCAAGGTAATAACCCGGCTGGTCTGCCTGTTCAATAACAAGGGCTTCTCTGATTCCATGGGTATCCATACAATCCTCCGGATTTTGGAGAAGTTTGAAAGATAATTTATTATATTAAAAGAGATTTTTTATAAAATTCAGACCCATAAGAAATAAAGGTTTCACTCATTGCTTTTATTTTTTCTTTTGTATGTCCAACAGCCTCGGGGGACGGATACCACTTTGCGATAAAACCGCCATTATATCTACCAAAAGTGTCTATGAGTTTTTTTGCATATGCTTTTACATCATCAACTGTTCCTAAAATCATTGTTTTCTGAATATCCACAGGACACCAAAAACAGATTTTTCCGCCAAATCTTTTTGCAAGATTTTCAAGGCCCATATTTTCCTGCTGGTCCATTTGAATAACATGAAGTCCGGCATCTATTAGGTCATCAATCAGTTCTGTAATATAACCGCAGGAGTGCAAAAAATTTAGAAGTTCCTTTTTTCTTGCATGCTGATAAACCTTTTTATAGTATGGAGCAAAAAATTTATGGAAGATTTCAGGAGAAATCATTGGTCTATCCTGAAAACCCAGATCATCGGCGGATATTATTCCATGGGCTCCCGCTTTAGCGACCATATCAACCTGATCAATGGCAAGTTCAGCAAGTTTATCAAGAAGTTTGCGAAGATTATCCGGTTCAATATATGGGTCTGTCCAGGCATTTTCATGGCTCCTAAGATATTCAAGGCGATGCATAAGGGAAAAATCAATATTGGCAAGAATAAATTTATCATGGATATTGCTTTTTACTGCTTGCTTTATGTCGTTATATCTTTCTAAAACATTAAAATCAGGCCATTGAAACGTGTCAAAAATATCATATGATTTAAGAGGATGGCCTACCACCTGTCCTTTGGTGATATCGCCTGAAAGTCGCTGCCATATACAATGCCATTCGTCTTCCCATTGTGTTTTTGTTTGTGCAATGGATGGTTTCCAGTTTGGATTTTGACGTATGCCTACGTTTATTATGTCACTTCCATATTCGTCCGGTAGGCAATATGGCACCCTTTCAGGGCCTTGGAAAAGGGCGGCTTTTATAACCAATTCCTTTGATGTCATTGTTCGCCTTTTTGAATATACTGATAAGCGCAGACATTTGCAAGCGTCCTTATTCTTGTTATAAGCCGGGTTCGCTCACTGCCGCTGATTGCGCCTCTTGCTTCAAGCAGATTGAAAATGTGTGAGAGTTTCAGAATATAATCATAAGCCGGATAAAAAAGATTTTTATCAAGAAGCGATTGTGCCTGATTTTCAAAGCCATCAAAACATTTCCATAATAATTCCACATCTGCCTGTTTAAATCCAAAGATTGAGTATTGCTTTTCTCTTTCTCTGTGAAGAGATCCATAATTAAGATTTTTAGCCCATTCAATATCAAAAACCGATTCTTTTTTTTGAAGAAAGCACGCGATTCTATCAAGTCCGTAGGTAATCTCGACAGAAACAGGTTCAAGGTCTATTCCACCGGCCTGCTGCATATATGTAAATTGTGTTATTTCCAGGCCGTCAAGCCACACCTCCCACCCAACGCCCCAGGCGCCAAGCGTTGGCGCCTCCCAGTTATCTTCAATAAAACGAAGATCATGTTTGAATACATCTATTCCTATATTTTTTAAGCTGTGAATATAGATATCCTGTATGTTTGAAGGTGGCGGTTTAAGAATAACCTGCATCTGGTGATGTTGATAAAGCCTTATTGGATTTTCGCCATATCTTGCGTCTGCCGGTCTTTGGGATGGTTCTAAATATACGACATTCCAGTTTTTTTTGCCAAGTATTCCAAAAAATGTTGCGGGATTCATTGTTCCTGCGCCAACTTCTGTATTATAAGGATGCCACAGAAAACAACCCCTTTTTATCCAGTAATTTTCCAGAGAAATAATTATTTTTTGGAATTCCATAAAATAATTATATCATAAAAACAATTTTTAATTTTTGATTTTTTTTGTTTTTTTTCTTTTGATCGGTTTGATTTTAAGAGCCTTAAAATTTCCATCTGTTGTTTGTTTATAGGAAACCTCCACTGGTTCATTTTTTACAATATTGGTAATGTTAATAGGGGATGCAAATAATTTTTTTTGGCTGCCTGATATGTCTATAATGGTAAAAACAAATTGTTGCGTATCAACAGATACAAT
>CAZSTE010000075.1:0-5523 GCA_964609735.1 uncultured bacterium | reverse complement strand
TGCTTCAACAATTGCCATTGCTTCAGCGTGGTTTATACCAATAGGTTTTTCACAGAGAATATGTTTTTTGGCTTCTGCTGCTTTTATCGCCCATTCAGCATGCAATGTATGTGGCAGGGCTATATAAACCGCTTGAACATTATCATCAGCAAGAATGTCCTGATATTGTCCGTAGGAGTGCGGAATATTGAAATTTTTTGCGAATGCCTCTGCCTTTTTTCCATCCCTGCTTGCAACCGCCACAAGTTTCCCGGTATCCGACCTATTAACGGCTTCCGCGAATGTCTGCGCAATATTGCCGGTTCCAATAATACCCCATAAAAGTTTCTTCTCCATACCATCTCCTTTGTAAGATTTTTTAAGATTTGATTTATTTTATCACACCCATTTCATAATTTAAATAATATTTTGTTTTGCTGGTTAAAAAATAGTAAAATGTGACAGAGGCAAAATGATAAAAATCAAATTTGTTAAAAAAAGGGATGGCGCGCTTAACACATTTTCTTCTGAAAAAATAACAACCGCAATTTATAAAGCCCTCAAAACCACAGGAAAAGACAGTCTGCCTCTGGCACAAGAACTTTCCTCTGCCGTAATCAAAATACTTGAAAAAGAAAAAATCAAACATCCATATGTTGAACATATCCAGGATGTGGTTGAACAGGTTTTAATGCAAAACAATCTTTTTGAAACCGCGCGCTCGTATATCATGTACAGAGCAAAACGAAGCCAAATAAGGCAGGATAAGGAAATATTTGGCGTGGAGGACAGGCTAAAGCTTTCTCTTAATGCGATACATATCCTTAAAAAACGATATCTGTTGAAGGATAAGCAAGGAAGGATAAGTGAAAGCCCTGAAAAAATGTTTCACAGGGTTGCAAAGGCTGTTGCAGATGCAGAAAAAAATTGGCCAAACAATGATATTTCCCTGTGTGAAGAAAAATTTTACAGCATGATGCAAAATCTGGAATTTTTGCCAAATTCTCCAACGTTGATGAATGCCGGAACAAATATTGGACAACTTTCTGCATGCTTTGTTCTTCCTGTGCCTGATTCCATAAAAGGCATATTTGAAGCATTGAAAAATATGGCAATTATTCATCAAAGTGGCGGCGGAACAGGATTTTCGTTTTCACATATCAGGCCAAAAGGCGATATTGTCAGAAGCACAATGGGCGTCGCGTCCGGACCAATTTCTTTTATTGAAATTTTTGATAAGGCCACAGAGGTTGTGAAACAGGGTGGCAAAAGAAGAGGGGCAAATATGGGAATTATGAGGATTGACCATCCTGACATATTTGATTTTATTACAACCAAAAGAAGAAATATTCTTACAAATTTTAATATATCTATTGCGGCAACAGACATGTTTATGGAAAAGGTTATTGCGAGAGAAAAATTTGACCTTATTAATCCAAAAACGGGAAAACGCGCTAAAACCGTTCCTGCGGATGAGTTATTTGATATTATCTGCCAATGCGCATGGGAAACAGGCGATCCTGGTTTGATTTTTATTGACGAAATCAACAGAAAAAACCCAACCCCATTGGTCGGTTACATTGAAGCAACAAATCCCTGCGGCGAACAACCGTTGTTAAATTATGAATCCTGCAATCTGGGTTCTATCAATCTTACAAAGGTAATTGAAAATAACGCAATTAACTGGAAAAAATTGAAGGAGATTGTTCAATTATCTGTGAGATTTCTTGACAATGTGATTGAGATTAACAAATATCCATTAAAAGAAATAGAAAAAATAACGCTTAACAATAGAAAAATAGGGCTTGGAATTATGGGATGGGCCGATATGCTTGCTGAACTTGGGATTGTTTATGGAAGCAAAAAAAGCATTATGCTTGCTGAAGAGGTTATGAAATTTATCAATACCTGCGCCTTTGAATATTCTGTTGAACTCGGAAAACAAAGGGGAAGTTTTCCAAACCTTGGAAAAAGCATCTATAAAAACAAATTCACTCATCTTCGCAATTGCACACGAACGACCATCGCGCCAACAGGAACAATCAGTATTATCGCAGGATGTTCAAGCGGAATTGAACCATTTTTTGCAATTGCCTATATGAGAAAAAGTCCAGGATCGGATATGTTTGAAATAAATCCCATCTGGGAAAAAAAGGCCGCGAAATTAAAGCTTTTAAAACCTGAAATCATGGGCGAAATCATAAAAACCGGTTCTCTTAAGGATATAAAAAAAATACCCAAAAGGATGAAAGACATTTTTAAAACTGCATTTGAAATAAGCCCAAAAGCCCATCTATTAATGCAAACAACGTTTCAAAAACACACAGACAATGCTGTTTCAAAAACAGTAAACCTGCCACACAACGCCACAATCAACCAGGTTAAAAATATTTTTCTTTCAGCATACAGATTAAGGTGCAAGGGAACTACAATATTCAGATACGGAAGCAAGCCATCACAGGTTCTTTATATGGGAGCGGAATTTCCTGAAGATATAGGTTATATAAGTTTAGGAGGAGAATTCTCCGGTTGTTTTAAGGATACCTGTATTTTTTAGAAAAATTCGCCCTCATTTTTTTATACGCTTAATAAATAATCTTATTTTTCAAAAGGATTTGAAAATATTGCTGCTTTTCCAAGTTCATGTTCAATCTCAAGAAGCCTATTATATTTGGCAATTCTTTCGCTCCTGCATGCGGAACCTGTTTTAATCTGGCCACCGGTCATCGCGACAGAAAAATCAGCCATAAAGGTATCTTCTGTTTCGCCGCTTCTATGGGAAATAACATATCGCCATCCTGCCTTTCTGCATAGGTTTATGGCTTCAATTGTTTCTGTAACAGTACCAATCTGATTCAGCTTTATAAGCACAGCATTGCTGGCTTTTTCCTTTATGCCCCGTTTGATAAATCTTGTATTTGTTACATAAAGGTCATCTCCAACAATCTGAATCTGGTCTCCTATCGCCATGGTAAGATTTTTAAAACCCTCCCAATCATTTTCTGCAAGTCCGTCTTCTATTGATACAATGTGATATTTTTTTATCCACTCCTTATAAAGCTCAATCATCTCATCACTGGTTTTCTTCCCCTGCTTTGATTTTGAAAACTCGTATACCCCATTCCTATAAAAAGAACTTGCAGCTGGATCAAGAGCAAGCGCGATATCAGCGCCGGGTCTATATCCAGCGCGTTCAATGGCTTTTATAATCACCTCGCACGCCTCTTCGTTGCTTGAAAGATTTGGCGCAAATCCACCCTCGTCGCCAACGCCTGTTGAATATCCGTTTTCTGCAAGGATTTTTTTCAAGGCATGAAATGTTTCTGCCCCATATCTCAGTGCCTCTGCGAAACTCGGGGCTCCAATCGGCATTACCATAAATTCCTGAAGGTCAACACTGTTTTCAGCATGTTTGCCACCATTAAGAATATTCAGCATTGGAACAGGAAGCCGCACTGCGCCAGGACCGCCAAGATACTGAAATAGAGAAAGCCCTGATGCTTTTGCCGCTGCCTTTGAAACAGCCATTGATACACCCAGTATAGCGTTTGCCCCTAATTTGGCTTTATTTGCGGTTCCATCTAATTCAATCATTATGTTATCTATCTCCATCTGCCTTAAAGGATCGATTCCAACAAGCTTTGGCGCGATAATATTGTTGACGTTGGCAACTGCCTTGCAAACGCCTTTGCCATTGTATCTTTTTTTATCGCCATCCCTTAATTCCACAGCCTCATGTTCTCCTGTTGATGCGCCGGACGGCACAGAAGCCGATACGGTTATGCCATTTGAAAGCGAACAAAAAACCCTTACCGTTGGATTTCCACGAGAATCTAGGATTTCAATTGCGTTTAATGAAGAAATAACCGTTTTCATAACATACCTCCAGTGTGAGATTGTACAAAAAAATGATACCTTATATGTTAACATAATTTTTCTAATTGCTAAAAATATCTAAAGAAGTAAAGAAGATGGATTCCCCAAAAAATCACAATACGATTTGGAAAACCTGAAAGACAGATTCTTTCACAATATCAAAAAGACATTGCTTTTCCAAATATTCTGCCATATAATAATCTTTATATATTTCATCAGGGTATCTTAGAAGTTTGAAATTTTAGAAAATGACAAGTAAAAGAGAAGGACAGATTATTGAAGGTTATGAAATTATTGAACAAATCTGGCAGGGTTCCACAGCCGGCGTTTATCTGGCAAAATCGACAAAATCAGATTTGGCATTTGGTCCTTATGTGGCAATAAAATTATTTAGCGCCAATCATTCACATCTTAATACCCCAACACATAGAAGGCAATTCAAAAAAGAAGCGCAAATAACAATGCGACTTAATCATCCTAATATTGTCAAGGTATATAAATTTTTTCAGAATCAGATGGATATGGGTATTTTTATGGAGTATGTGCCTGGTAAAAGCATGAGGCAGTGGTCATTAGAAAAAAGCTTTTCTATTGAAGAAATTCTTGCAATTTTTAAGGCCCTGCTTTCAGCCCTTGCTTATCTTGAACAACATCGTATTGTTCATAAAGACATTAAACCCGAAAATATTATTATTTCGCAGAATCTACAAGAAATTAAACTTACAGATTTTGGTTATGCGATAAAAAAAACATTTTTTCCCAGGGATAGCTTTCCTTATGCGGGCACAGAAAAATATATGGCGCCTGAAAGGAAAACAGGCATAGCAACCTTCCAAAGCGATATTTATAGTGTGGGCAAAATTATTGAAGAATTTCTTGATAAATGCAATTGCGAAATACCAAATTATGTCATTACCATTTTGAAAAACTGTATAAATCCGGATATTCGCAGCAGATACGAACACGCCTTTCTTGCTTACAAAGACCTTGAATTTCTCAGTGAATACCACAGGAAAAAAAATGCCATCAGGTATCATGGCTAATATGAAATTGCTGAAGTAACCAAATCCACACTTACACTCCTTTCTGAAAGGAGGGAGAAATAAAAATCCATCCCCATCTTTCTTTGATAAAGAAGGGAGCAAAGAAAAAAGCGAACATTGTAAAAAATTATATATAATTTTTTAAGGATAAAAACACCGGAATTTATTTTGCAATGATGGTATTTGACAAATTAAACAGGCTTATATAATATGATAGTGAAGATAACAAAACAAAGGAGGTGAGAAAAGATGAAGAAAAAGGGATTTACACTCATAGAACTACTGGTTGTAATCGCTATTATAGCGATACTTGCATCAATGCTTCTTCCAGCATTATCAAGGGCAAGGGAAAGGGCAAGAAGATCAAGCTGCATATCAAACCTTAAACAGATAAGCCTTGCCTGCCATATGTATGCCCAGGATTTTGATGAAAGATTCCCAACAGGTTGGAATCAATCTGAAGCATATAATCGTTTCCCACAACCAATATGTCTCCTTTTTGGAAGAGCGGTTGACTATCCTTCTAATCCTACTCCATACAAAAAGGTTTGTCCTAATTATCTTCAGGATACAGGGGTTTTGATATGTCCGAGTTCAAAATTTAAGAAGTATACTGTTAATCCTG
>CAZSTE010000074.1:0-5615 GCA_964609735.1 uncultured bacterium | reverse complement strand
T
The DNA here is from genome assembly GCA_964609735.1 of uncultured bacterium. Taxonomy (GTDB): domain Bacteria; phylum Ratteibacteria; class UBA8468; order B48-G9; family DTJG01; genus DTJG01. The sequence continues at coordinate 5,614 of CAZSTE010000074.1, read as the reverse complement.
GAGTATAAAAGAACTCAGCCAGATTCTCTGGGCAGCACAGGGTATTACCGCGAAATGGGGAGGAAGAACAGCACCATCTGCTGGTGCAACCTATCCACTTGAGATATATGTTGCTGCGGGAAGGGTTGAAAAGATTGAACCTGGTCTTTATCACTATATTCCTTCTTCCCACGAACTTGATAGTATCTTAAAGGGCGATATAAGAGACAAACTTTGCGCTGCCTGCCTTGGTCAACAAAGCGTAAAAAAAGCACCAGTAATAATAATTATTGCTGCTAATTTTTCCAGGACAGAAAAAAGATACAGAGAAAGGGCAACCCAATATGTTTATATTGAAGTGGGTCATGCAGGACAAAATATTTATCTGCAGGCAGAATCTCTGGGTCTTGGGACAGTAGCAATAGGTGCTTTTGAAGAAAACCAATTAAAAGAAATATTAAAAATAAATGAACAGGTAGTGTATATTATGCCTGTTGGAAAAAAATAAAAAGGAAAAACAATGACTGATAGGGAATGCTTTTATGCATCAATGAATTATCAGGGAAGAGATCGTCATCCATACTGGGATCTATTTGGACCATGGCAAGAAACCCTCGAAATATGGAAAAAACAGGGATATGACGGCAGGGATGATTTTGGTACTGATAAACTCGTTCAGATTCAACATATATTCGACCCATTTCCCCAATTTGAGAGAAAGATAATATCAGAAACTGACAGATACAGAATTTTCTTAAATGAGGATGGCGTACTTATGAAGGAATTCAAAGAAAGAAAAAAAAGTTCTATGCCACAGTTTATAAAATTCCCTGTTGAAACGAAACAGGAATTCAGACAGTTCTGGAAGCAAAGGATGAAGTCAGACATTGCATTGAGAATTGGAAACAACTGGAAAGAAAAACTTATTGATGCAGAAAAAAGCAATTGCCCTTTTTTTATTACTGCAGATAGATGGACTGGTTTTTTTGGGCCTTTAAGAAATCTTGTTGGTATTGAAAAACTTTGCACATTATTTTATGATGAACCAGTATTTGTTGAGGAAATCATGGAGGGATTTCTACACCATATAATAACAACAATGAAGCAGGTTCTTGATGTTGTTCATGTTGATATATTTATACTATGGGAGGATATGGCATATCATTCAGGCCCGCTTATTTCGCCAGATATGGTCAAAAAATATATGCTTCCGAGATATAAAAAACTCGTTGAATTTTTGAAAAACTATGGGAAAAAGGTTTCTTTTATTGCTCTCGACAGTGATGGAAATGTTGATTCACTGATTCCGATATGGATTGATGGAGGAATTGACATCATTTATCCTTTTGAGGTACAAGCCGGAATGGATGTTGTATCTCTCAGAAAAAAATATGGGAAGTCCCTGAGAATGTGGGGTGGTTTTGATAAAAGAATAATTGCAAAAAGCATCCAGGCAATAGACGAAGAAGCAAAAAGATTAACAGGACTTGTTGAAGAGGGCGGTTATATATGTGGAATGGATCATAGTGCTCCGCCTGATATTTCTTTTTCAAATTTCAAACATTTTATGAAAAGGATGAAGGAAATAAGCAAAAAATAATCCTGTAAGGAGGTTCTATATGGCAAAAAAATATATTGAAAGAGGCCTTACAAACCTTGTAAGGGCAAGGCCAGTTATAATAGTTGTGACCCTGCACCCTGATGAAACAGTTAATGCAGGAACATTTGGCTCATACACAAATGTTTCTGGTTCAGAGATTGGCATTGCCATTGGAAAACCATCCCATACCTACAAGAACATAAAAAGAACAGGTGAATTAACAATAAATGTTGTTACAAAGCCAATTGCCAGTGCTGCAGAAATATGCGGACAGGATTTGCCTGAAAATGAAAGTGAAATAAAAAAGGCATGTCTCAATTGCGAACCATCAAAAAAGGTTTCGCCTCCTATAATCAAAGAAAGTGTTGCAAATCTTGAGTGTATATTTGTAAAAGAAACAGAGATAAACTATCATTCTTTTGTTATAGTACAATGCATAGCCGGACATATTGAGGAAAACTACATAGCAAAAGACGGTGGGCTTGATGTTGTAAAGGCACAGGCAATTTTTAACATTGGATACCCTGAACCAATCTATGCTATCCTTTCAAATCCTTTCAGGGTTAAAACGTGAATTCTATAGAAACATTGAAGAATATTCTTGAAACTAAAACAGGTTTGACAATAACTATTGAATTAACAAATAATAAAAAACAGATTCTCAAGATTAAATGTAGCGGGAAAGAAAGTAAAACACTTGAGGTTAATCCTATTTTTATTAATGCTCCAAATGAAGTAATCGAAGATATAGCAAACTTCATAAGCGGAAATAACAAAAAATCAAGTAAGTCCAGAATAATCAAATATGTAAGGACAACCCTATCTGAAAAAAACCAGGATATAAAAATAAAACTCAACCCCTTTGGAAATGTTTATAACCTCAATGATATTTTTGAAAAACTTAATAAACAGTATTTCAATGGTTTGATATCCAGCCGTATAACATTCGGCAGGAATCGACATAATTCAAGAAAAAGGTCTATTGTATTTGGTAATTACGACCCGCAAAAAAACATAATACGAATAAATAGAGCACTTGATAACCATAATATTCCTTATTTTTTTGTTGAATATATTGTTTTCCATGAAATGCTTCATGCCTGTATGTATTTTTCGGGTGTTTCAGCAATGTCAATGGGACATTCAAAAAGATTCAAATCAAAAGAAAAGATATACCCGCTTCTTAAAAAAGCAAAAAAATGGGAAAAGGATAACCTCAAAATATTTATAGGGAAAAATGAAAACATATAACATTCTGAACAGAAATGCAATAGACGAAATAGAAAAAATAGTAGGAAAGAAAAATATCATCACTGAAAGCGAGGGGTTTTTTAATTATAACCACGATGAATTTGCACTTGATGAAATAAAACACAATCCTGAAATTGTTGTAAAACCTTCAACCACTGAAGAAGTATCAGATGTTATGAAGATTGCAAGTAGAGAAAAATTTCCTGTTGTAGCAAGAGGTGGGGCAACAGGACTTGTGGGAGGATGCGTACCTTCATTTGGTGGAATTGTGATTAGTACTGAAAGGATGAATAGGATTATTGAGATTGATGAAGCAAACCTTATGGTTACACTTCAATCAGGATCTACGCTGCGAGATTTCTATTCTTCAATAAAAAGAAAAAAATTGTTTTTTCCGCCGCATCCTGGAGAAGAAAGTGCAACGATAGGTGGTGTCATAAGTACAAATGCAGGAGGAACAAGAGCAATAAAATATGGAACAATAAGAAACTTTACAAGATATGTCGAGGCAGTTCTTGCAGATGGAAGTATAATTACTTCTGGCGGAAAAGTTATCAAGGACAGTACAGGTTATAGTTTACTCCATCTTCTTATTGGTTCTGAAGGAACTCTTGGTATCATAACAAAGGCAGTGTTGAGTGTTTTACCAGAACCAGAAGATATGATTACCCTGATTATTCCATACAAAGATATCAAAACATGTCTTACAGGGGTCCCTTCAATATTAAAGTCATCAGTCAGACCTCTTGCAATTGAATTTATTGATAAAAAGGTTATTGAAATAGCACAAAAATATACAGGAAAACACTGGCCATCAATGCAAGGAGATATATTTTTGTTAATTATCCTTGAAGGTAATAAAGAAGAAATCGAAAAACACTGCGAAATAATCGCTGACATATGTCTCAATCAGGGTGCGATTGATGTTTTTATTGCAGATTCCCAGCAAAAACAAGATGATATCCTTTATGTAAGAAGCATGGTATATGAAGCATTAAAATTTGAGACAATCGAGATTCTTGATGTTTCGCTACCTCCAGATCAGATGGCAACGCACATTTCGTCTGTTGACAATATTTCTGCAAAGTATAATGTTTGGTTACCTACCTATGGACATGCAGGAGATGGCAATCTTCATACTCATATAATGAAGATTACTCCTGGGGGAGATAAGATTACCGACTGGAAAAATATTTTTATGGAAATAAGGAACGAGATAATCTTTGATGGGATACAAAAGGGCGGGAAAATTTCTGGAGAGCATGGAATTGGACTGATAAAAAAACAATATCTTGAGATGTGCCTTGGTAAAACCTCCATTGAAATTATGAAAAAAATCAAACAGGCATTTGATCCACTTTACATTCTAAATCCTGGCAAGATTTTTGACCCGGACTGAGTTTATATAGAAACAATTGCGTATCTGGCACTTAATTTTTTCACGTCTCTTCCTGCATAATAAACAAGAAGTCCAAGATTTTCATCAAGCATAATCCCACAGGGATGTCCAAAACTCCATGTTCCCATATCTTCCCAGTATTCAGCATAGGAACTTTCTCCTGATACCCCTTTTTCTTTTATTTCCTGATTCTCATAAATAACCATCTCATTTGCAATATCCCAGGTTTTACCCTTATCATAAGACATCACCAGCCGCATAGAACCAGGATGATGCCTGTGAACATAAAAACATAAAAGGCGTCCTTCAGTCAGTGGAATAGGCATTGCAATCTGACCCTGTATTCCTGTTGACTGTGGAACTGTCCAGGTAAGTGTATCAGGATTTCCATAAGCAATATGAATATCTATATCCTTTTCGTTTTCTCTGTCATATGTCCAGAACATTGATATAATCTTTCCTGAATCAACATCATAAGCATTTCTCTGATCCCAGTAAAAAATCTTGTTTTCAGGATGTCTGGCAACAGTAATAATCCTATCAAAGATTATTCCATCTTTACTGAAAAGAGCGCAGGCAGCGTGTAAAGAAGGACCAGATGGCTGTTCTGGCCCATATTTTTCAAAAAATACCAAATAACCATCTGGAACTTTTACCACTGGTCCTGTTAGTGCTGGCCCTTGCAGGTCTCCAATATCAATAGTCCTATAATTTTCCCATGTCTTTCCCATATCATATGAATCAACAAGAATTATCCTTGCTGGTAGTATTGTATCACTTGATGGGTTATATAGTTTTGACCCTTTTGTTCTGTCAAACCATGACAGGAAAGCAAAAAGATTACCATCTAGTTTTTCAGATAGTTCAACTGCTTTTATTTCTCCCTGTATTCCATCAAATACTGTTTGAAATCCAGAAAAAAGAATCCTCCACTCTGTACCATTTTCTGATTCAGCAATAATACCATTACCATCCGGAGATTCTTTTGTTGTCCCATTTCTGAAACTCGAAAATAACCTCTTTGTTGAATGTCTGAAAATACTTGTGCACATACACACATTTTTCTGATTGTTAAGTTTTTCAACGTCTAAAATGTATCCCTGGTTTATAAGTTTCATATATCCCTGTGAATTTTATTTTTTATTCGAAAATACCTCAGGATTTACAATGTTTGGTGGTATTTCTCCTCTAAAGAATGCAAGAATATTTTCTGCTGCCATTATTCCCATCTTTGTTCTGGTATCAGTTGTTGCACTGGCAATGTGAGGAAGAATCACCACATTATCCAGTTCTTTAAGCCCTTGCTCAATATCAGGCTCATTTTCGTACACATCAAGACCCGCGCCCCAGATTTTTCTATTCTTCAGAGCATCCACAAGTGCCTT
>CAZSTE010000073.1:0-5694 GCA_964609735.1 uncultured bacterium | reverse complement strand
GTCCTTCTTCTGATGTGAGCCGCATCATATTTTCGCCAATAATATCGGCAAGAAGCTGACACCAGAATTTGCTTCTGCCTCCGCCACCTGAAACCCTATAGTCTGCTCCTGAAGGTAGCCCGATTTGTTTCATTATTTCCACGCTATCTTTTAGTCCAAAGCTTACCCCTTCAAGGACAGCCCTTACCATATGCGCCTTTGTGGTTTTTAGAGAAATGCCAAAAAACACCCCTTTTGCGTCAGGGTCCGGATAAGGACATCTTTCACCTGTGAGATATGGAAGAAATATCAGGCCATCGCAACCAACAGGACCTTGTTCAGCAAGAGATACCAGTAGTTCATATGGGTCCTTTCCTAATTGTTGCGCCTTAGCTGTTTCTTCCGCGCCGAGGGTGTCTCTAAACCATCTAAATGAACCTCCGGCAGAAAGCATTACACCCATTAAATGCCATTTGTAAGGAACAGCATGACAAAATGTGTGCAATCGGCCATAAGGATCGCAAAAAGGTTTTTCGGAAAAGGCAAAAACAACGCCGCTTGTGCCAAGTGAAATTGAAACAAGTTTTTCTTTTGTTATGCCATTTCCAATGGCGCCGGCTGCCTGGTCTCCCGCACCAGCGACAACAGGAACTCCTGCAGGAATGCCTGTGAGATTTTCTGCCTTTTTGGATATCGTTGATGTAATCTCCACCGATTCAAAACAGTTAGGAAGCCACTGCGTTGGGATTTCAAGTCTATCCAGTATTTCAAATGACCAGTTTCTTTTTTTTACATCAAATAAGCTTGTACCCGATGCGTCTGAAACATCTGTCGCAAAATTTTCTGTAAGACAAAATCTTATATAATCCTTTGGAAGAAGAAGTTTTTTTACCTTTTTGAAAATTTCTGGACGGTTATTTTTCAGCCAGAGTATCTTTGGCGCCTGAAATCCTGTTAAAACCGGATTGCAGGTGATTTCAAAAATGTTATTCCTGCCAACAATTTCATTAATCTGGTCACATTCTTTTGCTGTCCGTTGATCGCACCACAAAATCGCAGGATATAAAACCTCAAAATTTTCATCAAGAAAAACAGAACCATGCATCTGGCCTGTCAGTCCGACACCGCATATGGACGAGGGATTTACTCCGGTTTTTTTAATAAGTCCTGCGATTCCTTTTACTGTGGCCTGCCACCATAATTCCGGATCCTGCTCTGCCCACCCGGGTTTTGGAGTTATCAATGGATACTCTTCAGTGGTAGAAGCATAAATATTCCCTTCAGTATCCACAAGAACACTTTTTACGCCTGTTGTTCCAAGATCTATACCAAGTACATATTTCATAATTAATTCCCTGTAATGTATCTGGATAAAAATTCTGTACGATGGCTGCTAAAGAATTATCAAAAGGTCTTATCTAATTTTAACTGATAGATTCTCTTTGTCAAAACCAAAGCATGCCCTAATAAGGAATTATCTTAAATGAAATTACCTTTGTAATTGCTGATACTTCAGGGCTGCTTTTATAAATGCAGCAAAAAGGGGATGGCATGCAAATGGCTTTGAGTGAAATTCAGGATGAAACTGGGTTGCAATAAAAAATGGATGGTCTTTCATTTCAATAATCTCAACAAGTTTTTTATCTGGAGAAAGCCCTGTAAATCTCATTCCAAATTTTTTCATCAAATCAATATAGTTTATGTTAACCTCCCATCGGTGTCTATGTCTTTCATATATTTTTTTCTTTTTGTATATTGTATAGGCAAGCGAGGACCTTTCAAGAACACAGGGATAAGCGCCAAGCCGCATTGTTCCGCCCTTTTTTGTTATATGTTTTTGTTCATCCAGAAGACAAATCACCGGTTCTTTTGTGTTAGGTAAAAACTCTGTGCTTGTTGCCTCGTGCAGTCCACAAACATTTCTTGCGAATTCTATGATTGTGCATTGCAATCCAAGGCAAATCCCAAAAAAGGGAATTTTGTTTTCTCTGCAGTATTTTATGGCGGATATCATTCCTTCAATTCCGCGGATTCCAAATCCGCCTGGAATAATAACCCCATCAACATTTTTGAAAAGAGTATTTACTGGGTTTTTGGCGATTTCTTCAGAATCTATTTTTTTAAATTCAACCTTGCATCTGGTTGCTATGCCGCCGTGAACCAGGGCTTCATATATTGATTTATACGAATCTTGGAGTTTGATATATTTTCCGACAACTCCAATACAAACCTTTTCCTGGCTGGTATGCAGGATGTTTACAATGTTATTCCATTTTTCAAGAGCTGGCCGCGGATGAAATGGCAGTTTAATTAAATCAAGAATAATCCTATCAAGATTTTGTCGATGAAACAGAAGAGGGATTTCGTATATATACGATGTATCAAGCGCTTCAATAACTGCCTGTTTTTTAACATTGCAGAAAAGGGCAATTTTACCTTTTAACTCTGAGGATAATGGTTTTTCTGTGCGACATAACAGTATTTGCGGTTGAATTCCTATTTCTCTTAAACTTGCAACCGAATGCTGTGTTGGTTTTGTTTTCAGTTCGCCCGCTGCTTTAATAAAAGGGACAAGTGTAAGGTGAATAAAAACCGTATCTGAATTATGTTCAAATCCAATTTGCCTTATGGCTTCAAGAAATGGCAAGCTTTCTATGTCGCCCACAGTCCCGCCAATTTCACATATTACTATGTCAGCGGTTTTTGTTAATCCAGTAATTCTTTCTTTGATCTCATCTGTGATATGGGGAACAACCTGAATCGTTTTACCAAGATATTGGCCTTCCCTTTCTCTTTGAATAACAGAATAGTAAATTTGGCCGCTTGTTGCGTTATTTCTTCTTGAAATTTTTGCGTTTGTAAATCTTTCGTAATGACCAAGATCAAGATCTGTTTCAGCGCCATCTGTTGTGACATAAACCTCGCCATGCTGGAATGGGCTCATTGTTCCCGGGTCGACATTAATATACGGGTCAAGTTTTATTATGGATATTTTATAGCCATGACTCTCCATCAGCGCGCCGATTGACGCAGAAGCCACGCCTTTTCCCAGAGAAGACACAACCCCGCCTGTGATAAATATAAATTTAGCCATGACCCTGTTGTTTTAGCCTGTTTAAATCACAAATGGTATCAATTGATATGGAATCCTTTGCAATTATTGCCATCTTAATTTTATACCCATTTTCAAGAATTCTCAATTGTTCAAGCTGTTCATATTTTTCAAGAGGCCCGCAAGGAAGTGTGCTGAATTTGAGCAGAAAACTTTTTCTGAATGCGTATACCCCAATATGTTTCAGAAATTCCATTTTGTTAAAAAAGGTTTTTCCAATAACAAAATATACCCGGGGAAAAGGAAGCAAGCTCCCTGAAAAAAATAGTGCGAATCCATTTTTATCCATAACCACCTTGGTTATATTTGGATTATAAAGGTCGGCTTCTGTTGTTATTTTTGTTGCCGAGGTGGCGCATAAGATTTTTTTATCCTTTAACATTAGTTCGACAGGCATATCAATTGCTTCTTCAGGAATAAGAGGTTCGTCCGCCTGGATATTCACAATGATTTTTGCGGGTATTTTTTCCGCTGCCTCTGCCACCCGTTCTGTGCCACAATTACAACGAGAAGAGGTAAAAACAACCTCTGCCCCAAATCTGCCGGCTTCTTTTGCGATAATTTTGCTATCTGTTGCCACAACGATCTTGTCAAGGCTTCTTGCCTTTTTTGCATGCATATAAACACTTTCAAGAACTGTGATATTTCCTATTTTCTGGAGAACCTTTCCTGGAAATCTTTCAGAATGATATCGGGCCGGTATAACACCTAAAACATTTATCATCGGTTTCATTAAATTTTTCCAGTGAAAACAATTTTATTTTTTAATGGGTAAATATTCCCATGCTTCCTGTTTGAAAATGTTAATCATGTATTTTTTCTATTGTTTCTGGATTATAGCTTGAAAACATGGCTTTTAATTCCTGTGGAGAAACAGTAGCGGTTCCGAGTTTTTGAACAACGACCGCTGCCGCAATGTTTGCAAATATTGCCGACCTTACCAGGTCAAAACCGGAAATAAGCGCAAGCGTAAGCACGGCGACCACTGTATCGCCAGCGCCTGTAACATCAAAAACCTCTTTACTGATAGCAGGCAGATTGAAAATTCCAGTGTTTGTAAAAACAGTCATTCCATCTTTTCCTCGTGTAATAATCAGCCCCTGGCAATGAAGCTTTTTTATTATTTTTTTCCCAAGAGAAACAATCTCGGCATTTGAAATAGGTTCTGCAATTTTCATTCCCGCGCTTGCTTCCATAATATTTGGCGTCAAACAGGCAACATTTTTATAATATAAAAAATGCTCTATCTTAGGGTCTACGGTAATAATTTTTTTATGTTTCCTGCACAGAGAAACAAGATATAAAATAAGCTCTGGAATAACAAGCCCTTTCCCATAGTCAGAAATTATTATACCGTCAACATTTGTTATTACAGAATCAAAAAATTCCTTCATTTTAACAAATTCTTCGGATGATAATTTTTTTTGCTGTTCGTTATCAACACGGATTATTTGTTGAGAACCGGCGATAACCCTGGTTTTGACGCTTGTGGGGAAATCTTTTCTTGTCAGGAAAAAGGCATTGATATGATTTTCTTCAAACATGTTTTTAACAAGCCTGCCGTGCGAATCTTCTCCGATAATACCGGCAATTGTAACTGTTGCGCCCAGCTGTTTTATATTCAGACACACATTTCCAGCGCCGCCGCAGCGATAAATCTGATCCTTAACCTCAAATACGGGAACAGGCGCTTCAGGCGAGATTCTTCTAACGATGCCGGACATAAAATGGTCAAGTATCACATCGCCAATCACAAGGATTCTGGTGTTTTTTGTCCTGGATAGAAAATCTTCCAGGTTTTTAGGTGTGAGGATTTTTACCATATATTAAATCCAGAATACCACATTGCCATGGTGTTTTGCTATAAAATCAATAAATACCCATATTCCGGCGCATGTGTAAAAGCCGAGAGGCATACCAAGGAAAAAATATTTACTTTTTTCATAGACCCGGGCCCCGCCATATTTAAGCACAAACTTTTTAATAAGCCAGGCAATAAAGACCGAAAACCAGAGTTCATCCATTAACCATACAGGGCCAATCACGAATCCAACGGGATGAAGCGGCCACCATAAAAATTGCTGTCTCATAAACATAAGTCCTGCCATCACAACCAGTCCAATACCGCGGCAGATCCATCCAATCTTATTTGAAGCAGTGGGATTTTTTATCAGGTCTGTTATATAATCAAATGGCGCCTGAGGTGCTCCCTGATAAAACCAGCTATTAAGATTTATTCCTCCGTATTTATATGAAATCTTTAGCAGAAAATATATCGTGGCAATGATATTGACAAAAAGAGCGGTCATTATTGACCAGAAAAGATAGCGCTTTTTTCCCCGGAATTGATCCATAATCTTTACAGACATGCTGCTGGCGGCCATAGGGAATGTCCTTACGTCAGCGCTATACACATAGGTTAGGCCGAGTGCCACAAGTACAGAAGGCGAAATATGTTTGCTTCCCCACATTGATATAATAATTGATGATGAAATGATTGTTGCGACCATCGTTGGGATGCCTGTTTCACAGACAATGCGTGTAAGAACAAAAAATATGATAAGAGTGAAAATATAAAAAAGAAGGCCTATTGTGAAATTAAG
>CAZSTE010000072.1:1942-5721 GCA_964609735.1 uncultured bacterium | reverse complement strand
GATTATTTTTCCCGGCCACCTCCGGGATTGACAGTTTTGCAGTTAAAAGTTCATCAATCAAAACACCGAGACTGTATATATCAGAACGCATATCAGAACGGCCGATTTTTTGTTCTGGCGCAGCATAAGAAATATGGCTGAATCGTCTTTCACTGCCCGCCTTGTCAAATATGTCCCTTTGCCACCATTTCCTTGGTACCTTTGCGATGCCAAAATCTGTAATTTTTACTGTTTTCAGATCATTTGATATCAGGATGTTTTCAGGCTTAATATCCTTATGAACAATGCCATGTGAATGTATATACACAAGGCCCTTTGCAATCTTATAGCCAATCTCCACAAGGGTTTGAAACCCGTATTTTTCCGGGCTGTGAATAAAAGCATTCAGGTCTTTTCCATCAACATATTCAGTTATCATCGCATATCTACCATTAAACTTGCCCCAGTTAAACACCCTGACAACATTTTCATGAATTAATTGCATTGCAATATTGGCTTCTCTTTCAAACTGTTTAATAACCTTGTTTTCTGCAGCGCCCCGAACCCTTTCATTGAGAATTTTTATTGCGACAATTTTCCCATATGCTGATTCCGGCGATTGGGAAGCTGCCTTGTAAACAGTGGCAAAGGCGCCAACGCCTATCTTTTCTAAAAGACAATACCCTGAAAAATTTTTTACCATTTTTAGAATGAAATTAACTCAAAATCGTCAATAGATTTAACCCATTTTGCCATATCCAGTATTGCAATTTTTCTTAATCGTCCATAAGCTGCAGAAGTAAAAAGGGTGAGGCAGCGATTATTAAACATTCTTTCAGGCGCATACGGATCGTGGGAACGAATAAGCACATTTTTGTTCAGAGATGCCATAATCCTATTAAAATAATCCTTGCCGAGCTTCATTCTACCGCATAGAGAACCAAGATATTCTCCTGGTTTTTCTCTGAAATCCGCCCACAATATCTTCATCCAGTTATCGTCGCCGGGTTTTATATTATTCCATTCCTTAAGGCTGTCCAGGTCTGGCAATCCGGCATGGACAGCAATAAATCCATTACCTGAAACCGCAAGGGGAAATTCCTTAAATATTTCAGCATATTCTGCTGTTTCCTGGTCATTCAGGCGATCCCAAAAATTAGATGGAGACACAGGTTCAATCATAGACATTTCATGATTACCTGCAAGCAGGATGAGATTGGGATATTGTTTTCTGGCTGATAGAAGAAAATCAATGTTTTCCTTGCTTTTTTCACCTCTGTCTATATAGTCGCCAAGAAACACCGCATAATAATTTTTTTTAACATACTGTCGCACAACAAGATGCGATGCTTGAATATCTCCGTGGGTATCTCCAACAAACACCACACGTCCAGAAGCAGGCAGGTTTATTATTACATTGTTCATTCTTTCCCTTTCTGCATCCTAAGCCGATAATAATGGGGAAGGGCAGATTTATCAAATTCTTCACTTCCTCTTTTTATACTTATTACCTTCTTCACCTTTATTATCAAATATCATTGTAGGCCGTGGAGGAATCGAACCTCCAGCCTTGGCATTAAGAGTGCCCTGCTCTGCCAGTTGAGCTAACGGCCCACATTATGTATCTTTTAATAACTTATACAACAATCTTTTTTATTTTTCTTGGGAGTGTGCTAAATTTAGTCCAATTCCAATGTTATCAAACATTTTATATAACCTTATTTAAGTTGACAGTTAATGTTTTTATAAGGGAATTCCCAAGGCATTAATTTAAAAAGAAGTTTATTTACATTTTGTCTTAATTCAATAGCAAAATGTACAATGTTTAATAATTCTTCATCCTTAAAGTTCTGATCAGGAAATAAAATTTTAAGCAATCCTGAACTGATTTTTTTAATTGCTTTTTCATCTCTAATTGTTATATCTTCGCCAACAAATTTAATTTTTTCATCGATAAATTCTATAAAATTTTTGATCTTTATTTGATGAAAAAACTCACATAATACATCAGAAGTCAATCCAAAACCTTGCGCAAGATGTTTATCTGATGTTAAAATTTTAGGCAGTTCCCATCCGGGGATAAAAGCATGAATCCTGTCTAAAAAAGCACTATCTTTAAGTAGAGGATGTAAACTTTTATCATTTAAATCATCAATGCTGGTTACGTCCACATTATCAATGAATACTACGCTGCACATGCTATGCACAGTTTTTAATCCCAATCGTTCAAAAAATCCATCAACCATATAATCCTTTAATTTACTTATCATTTCTTCTGGAAAAATAATTTTTGAAAGTTCATCAAAAATAATGCAATCTCTTTTCGCAATTTCTCCCACTGTTTTATATGTTCCATGATAAAATATTTGAGCTGGACTTACCTTTCCGCCCGCAAAAATTCTGGTATAGATTGAGGAATTTCTATAAATGTACGTTTTGCCTGTTGCTTTTGGCCCAAATTCTATTAAATTAACATTGCTTTCAATAAGTGGAACTAATCTTGTTAAAAGTAATAGTTTTTGTTTGGCTGAATAGTTAGTTGGTTCTAAACCAATGGATCTAATAATTACATCTTCCCATTCATTAAGAGAAAACTCTTTTCTATTGGATATAATTGGTGTGAGAGATAATGAGGAAATTTGATATGGAATAAAATTAGTTAGTGTAATATAAGAACCGGGAGTTATTTTTTCTTTTTCTATAAACTTAACTATTGATTTAATTATAAATTCTTTTATGTCTCTTTCTGTTATTATAGCCGCTTGCCCTAGTTTATTCTCAAAAATTTTCCATTGTTTCTCTGGAATTGAATAATATTGAATTTGTAAATATAAAAATTTTTCATTTTGTTGAAATATTATAGACGGTTTAAATATATATGTTACCAATAACTCTTCTCCAAGATGTATTAATATTCCATCATCTTGGATATCCTCGAGGTTAAAAACACCTTCTTTTGATTGCGGAAAATGTTTTCTACAATATGAAATAACACGAGGGTCTTCATTACTTGCTTTTATTATGTTAAATCCACATTCTTCAAGTTTTTGACTAAAAATTTCTAAAAACTCGTTAAAATTTTGTGAAAGAGATGATGTTACTACAAGTGGTAGCAACAAAATATTTCTAGGTAATTCTACTGTTCCAATTCCCCACATCCCTCCTCTTAACAGATCTTTATTATTTTCAAGAACGTCTTCTTTAACCCAGGCATTATGTATTTGAAGAGATGGAATATGTAAACCGGGGGTAATATCTGAAGCAATTTTTCCTGAAACTTTCATTTCAGCATAAAATTCATCCATAATTTGCCTACTACCTTCTTTTTTTAGTTGAAGCTTCGCATTATTTATTTCTTCAGGGGATATATAATACTTTTTTAAAAAATTATAAAGTTTTTCGGTGTTTAATTTATCATTTTCTAAAAATTTAATTACCAAATATTCGCCAATAAATCTTGGTAATCTGGTTATTTCTTTTGTTAAAGCAAGTTGTTTATTAACTACTAAATTTGGGAATAATTTTTTTAATTTGCCATCTAATTGCATTTTTTAATTCCTTATTTTTTTAAAGTAGATCATCCCAACTTCTTAATTTCCCTTTTTCTAAAAATTCTTTCTCTACTTTCTTTTGCATTTGTTCAAACAGTATGGTAACGGCATCTTGTTTTGACATTCCTGTTATTTCTTCCAACTTGTTTTCATATTCTTCTACACGTTTATTTAATTCCTTTTCTTTAAGAATAATCTGGCTTTGCTTTTTCATCATTTCTTTCTGTTGCAACTTTAACCTTTCTTTTA
>CAZSTE010000072.1:0-1842 GCA_964609735.1 uncultured bacterium | reverse complement strand
TTTTTTGTTGTGCTTGTTTTATTAATTGTTCAGCCTGTTTTTTTGCAGCAGCAATAATATTATTTTTTTCTGTTTGCGCAGCCTCTGTAATTTGTGTAGCTTCTTTTATTTTTTGTTGTGCTTGTTTTATTAATTGTTCAGCCTGTTTTTTTGCAGCAGCAATTATTAATTTTTCTTTTCTTTGTGCCTTTACAAAAATATAAATCCCTCCTCCTATCATTATTAAACCTATTAGAATAAACATGTTTTTTTAAGTTTTATGCATACTAGCATTAAAAATTTTCTTTTATTATATTATTTTTACTATTATAGATTATAGACAAAAATTTACCAAATTCTTTATAATGTTTATACCTATCACAGTTAATAAAATCAAGGCAACTACCATAGGAATTGGAGTTTATACTTTTATTACTTTCTTTCCCATACAATCTAAGAAGGTTTTTGCAATTTCCGTATAAAAAATAAGCACACTTATGTTTTTTAATCCAGCATTTTTTAATACTTTAGATAAAAAAAGCAGATGTTATTCTGACACAGGATATCCAATAGAGGCAAGTGTTTTTTTGACCCTTTCAGCGTTATCAAATCCGCAGCATACCTTAACCTTTTTTCTTTTGATGTTAACATCAACGGATGTTACACCATCAATATTCGTCAGAGCCCGCCTAATTCTTGCTGCGCAGTTTGCACAGGAAACATTCGGCACATTGAACACAAAACAATTTTTAGCTTTTTTCCTGGGGATAAATCGCTGTTGAGTTGCGATAAAACCATGATATATAGCAAAAATGATCAATATAAACGAGGAAATACAGGATATTACAGAAAAATCCGTGTGCCTATGCGCTATTTCTGCCATATTGATACCAAAATTGATTGTGATGGTGTCAAGCAGGCATCCAAAAAATAGAGCTCCGGTCATAATGGATAACATATAGATAATAAAACTTTTTTTACCCAGGGTTTTACCAACAAAAAGCATTGTTACAACATTTGTGGCTGGTCCTGCAATCAAAAAAACAAGGCCAGATCCTGGACTTAATCCTTTTTGTATTAAGGATGCAACAATGGGTATTGAACCGGTTGCGCAAACATAAAGAGGAATTCCTATCATCAGCATCAGCAAATATGTAAGAGAGGTGTTGGTTAAATATTTTGATACAAAGTCCACAGGAACAAGGAACGCTATTGCTCCTGCTATTAAAATGCCCCAGAATAGCCATGGGATGATAGAGCCGTATAAATCTATAAAAGCATATTTCAAACCAGCCATAACTGTGGAGTTTGAACAAGAAGAATTTACCGCATCCGGCCATTTTTGAGAAACGCCTTTTTCTTTATCAACAATATCAGTGAAAATCCCGGCGATAAAACCAATTATAATGACAGCCATTATTCTGAAAGACATAAATATGCCGCCGAGCACCCCATATGTTGCAAAAATTGAATCAATGCCGGTTGTAGGAGTGGAGATTAAAAATGCAAGCACAGAGCCCTTGCTGGCGCCTGCCCTATAGAAGGAATCTGCTGGCGGAAGAACCCCGCAGGAACACAGAGGAAGCGGTACGCCGAATAATACTGCTTTAAGGATAGAAAGAAAACCTGGATTTCCAAGATGCGTAGATATGGTTTCTGGTTTCAAGAAAATATGGATGAGCCCTGCAATGAGGAATCCGCAAATAAGGTAAGAACTCATCTGAAAAAAAAGATGCCAGCATTCTTTTAAAATGCCGAATATTATATACATTTGGAAATCACCCTGTTCATGCTTCCTGTTGTATACCCCTCAAGGTCAAGAGCGATGTAGATGTAACCAAATCTTTTAAACGTTTTAACGAT
>CAZSTE010000071.1:0-5739 GCA_964609735.1 uncultured bacterium | reverse complement strand
TGGAAAAAAGCTCATTTCCAACGCAGATGAGTCCTATATTGTTTTTTATCATATGAAAAATTTATTTTTATGTGGATAGGTCTATTTTGCTAACCAGTGAATCATTTGTAAGATTATAAAGTTCAACGCTTGTATTGTAAAGCAATCCAATGGCCGGAAAATTTTTAGCAAGTGCGCAACTTCCAGGATTAATAAATACTGAATTCCCAATTTTTTCTATGTTGGCGATATGGGTATGGCCGGTTATAATCAGGTCAACATCCCATTGATTTGAAATATCAATTAACTGTTTTTTATTAAATATGTGGCCGTGTGTTATAAAAAGCCTTAGGCCGTTGTGAAAAATAAAGGCAAATGGTTCGCACAGTGGGAAATTGCTTACCATTTGGTCAACCTCAGAATCACAATTGCCCTTTGCGCAAATAAAAGGTATCTTCAATGAATTAAATTGGTCTGCGAGTTTTCCCGGCTGGTAGTTCTCAGGAGCGGCGTTTCTCGGCCCAAAATAATAGAGGTCTCCAGCATGAATAATACAAGAGGTGTCAGAATCTATATATTTTTTAACATTTTCCCAGGCCGCGAGCGAACCATGCGTATCACTTATAATAATTGTTTTCATTTCTATTCCCTGTAATTTTTATGTTTAAATTGATACAGCCGCAAAAAATTATGGTATATTTTCAGGCTGTTTGTATCCCTTTCTATTTTTCTGGATTTATGGCAGAAGACAACGAAGGTTTTTGAAAATCCGGAAAGTTTATTTCTTTTCCTATTGCCACATGGCCGTCCATATATAAAATCCCATAGCCGCCTGTATGCGGATAAGGCAATTCCGGATAAAGGGATGTTATTTCTGTCATAAGCCAGGTGACTGAAGAATTGGATGATATTTTTGCTCTTTCATTCCACAGATAATTCGTGCCATATTTGTTAAATTCACCTGATATTGCCGGACAGAAGAAAATTTCTTTCGGCGCTCCATATTTTCTAAGAATATTATGTATACCTTTGGGATCCTTTTCGTTATCCGGGTAAAAAACAGCGCCAGGCAATAAGCCATCATTATCCGCTTCAAATAATGTTAAGGTTAAACCAATCTGTTTAAGATTGCTCAGGCAAACCGGATCATTGCCCTTTTTTATAAGCTGATAGCCGCCAAGGGAAAGACTGGATATCATGGCAGCCACTGCGGTGATTTCAAGCAATGTAAATCCTTTTTTATTCATATAATAAGTATATAAAAATTCCTCTGCCACGTCAAAAATTCATCATGGCCATATATCTATGCGGCGATTACAGTTTTTGTGAGAAAATATGATAAAATATTTATTTACGAATGTTAAAATTATCTTACAATAATAAATAAAAATGAAATATCCTGATATCTGGGGTGAAGATATAATTTTTGCATTTTCTGGCATTGAAGGAAAAACTGACTGGTTTAATCCATTTATTGCAGGTACAACAAAACAAATTGGAAGTCTTTGCTTTAGATTGGATGACAATAGAACCTTACATTTCAAAGGTATAGAAGCATTAGCCAATATCCAACCAGAAATTGTTTGTTCAGACCTGATTGTTTTAAAAAACCCTTGCGCATCAGTAATTTTTGTTGAAAAAGATGTGGTTTTTGGACGATATGATTCAGATTTTCCTGCTTCAATATGTTCAAAAACAGGCATGATTGAATATGATGATAACAGTATTATATGTTCATCCAAAGAAGGAATAAGCGCTTTTATTCTTGGGAAAGACAAAAATACATTTTCTTTTTCCTATGATAGCGCCAGTAAAGAATATGCAATCCAGAAGGCAAAAAGGGTTTTAAAAGAAAAAAACATAGAATGCGAAATTAAAAAAAAGATGCAATTTTTTGAAAAAAATTCCCCGTTTCAGTTTCAGGATGATACCGAAGAAAAAACCTACCTCAAAGCAATATCTGCAATGAAGGTGAACTGTGAATCCCAACAGGGAAAGATTAATTCAATATGGACAACCCCTGACAGATGGCCTCATAAGGATATGTGGTTTTGGGATTCAGCATTTCATACGCTTGGCAATCGCTATATTTCTTATGAACTTGCTGAAAAAACAATTGCTGCGGTGTTGAACTGTCAGCGAGAAGATGGGTTTATTTCCATCACGATGAATCCGGAAAAAGGCAGGGTTTTTGAAAATATCACGCAACCGCCACTTTTTGCATTCATGTCATTGGATCTTTTTAAAATTACAGAAAATATTGATTTTCTTGAGTTCGTTTACAAAGCCATCAGTCGGTATATTGAATGGCTTTACAAAAACAGGGACAATGATAACGATGGTCTTCTTGAGTGGTTGATAGATGAACATCAAATATCAAAATGCAGTGAAAGTGGAATGGATAACTCCCCGAGGTTTGATGGTGTAAATCCTGAAGAATATGTGGCAGCCATTGATTTAAACTGTTTTGCGGTAAATGAAATGAAGTGCCTTTCAGAAATTTCAAGAATCCTGAAAATTAATAATGAGTCAGAACGGTGGCAAAAACTGGCTGAAGAAAAGACGTTGCTTATCAATAGGCATCTGTGGGATAAAAATGATACCTTTTACTATGACAGAAAACAGGATGGAAGCTTTATAAGGGTTAAAACTCCCGCATCGTTTTTGCCTCTATTTGCAGGTATTGCTGATAGGTTTAAAGCAGCATGTCTTATTGAAAAACTTACAGACCCGGAAATGTTCTGGACAGAAATGCCGATTCCTTCGGTTTCAAAAAATGAACAGACATTCTGCAAGGATATGTGGAGAGGTGGGACCTGGTTGAATTATAATTTTCTTGTATATATGGGGTTAAAAAAATATGGATTTGACGATATAGCGGAAAAACTTTTAATAAAAACAAAAAAAGCCGTTGAAAAATGGTATATAGAGAAAGGCAGTATATTTGAATTCTACGACCCTGATAATAATGTGTCGCCGAGACATCTTCCGCGAAAACAATGGCTTGGAACGCGCGGCTGGACAAAAGCGATAACCGATTTTCATTGGAGCGCTGCAATATATGTTGTGTTTGTGAACGAGATAAGAAACCGAAAATAATATTTTTACAATAGCGCCAGGATAAAATTTCACCCCTCACAAATTCATCTCAACAATTGTGGAATTAAAGCAGAATATCTGTTATTCTATTTATTACATTTTCACAACAGGATGATTACAATGGAAAGACCATGGTTGAGCAGCATATCTGAAATTGAAAAAAATCTTGATACCTCGGTTTCATCTGGACTTACAGAAAAACAGGCTATTGAACGTTTGGGGGTTTATGGCCACAATAGGCTTGTCAAAAAGAAAAAAAGGCCCACCATCTTTCTCTTTTTTGAACAATTCAGAAGTTTCATCATCTGGATTTTGATTGTTGCCGCGATAATATCCGGTTTATTGCAGGAGTGGATTGATACATTTGCTATTATTGGCATTGTCATACTGAATGCTTTTCTTGGATTTATTCAGGAATTCAAAGCAGAAAAGGCGCTTGAGGGCTTAAAAAAACTTTTCAGCCATTATACAAGGGTTATAAGAGAAGGATTTGTCAAAACAATACCATCAGAATTATTGGTTCCGGGCGATATTATAGAAATAGAAGCAGGAGATAATATTTCTGCTGATTGCCGGGTTGTGTGGCACACCTCAAATTTTACTGTTCAGGAGGCAAGCCTAACCGGCGAGTCGGTTCCTGTTTTCAAAACAAACATGCCACTTAATGATCCTGACGCAATAATTGGTGATAGAAACAACATGGTTTATATGGGCACAAATGTTGCTTCAGGAAGAGCAAAATGCGTTGTTGTTAATACAGGAATGGAAACAGAACTTGGCAAAATAACCGAGATGATTCAGGAGGAGAAATACGAGAAAACTCCATTGCAGGAAAAACTGGAAGGTTTTGGCAAAAGCCTTGTTTATATTTGTCTTGGGCTTGTAGGAATAATTTTTTTAATGGAATATGCCCGAGGCGGAAAATTTGTTGATGTTTTTTTGACCTCTGTCAGTCTGGCTGTGGCTGCGGTTCCAGAGGGGCTTCCAGCTGTTGTAACAATTGGACTTGCCCTTGGCGTTCAACGGATGGCTAAAAGAAACGTTTTAATCAGAAAGCTTCCTTCTGTGGAAACGCTCGGATGCGCCACAGTTATATGTTCTGATAAAACCGGAACCCTTACAAAGAATGAGATGACTGTTACAAAGATATACGCCGATGACACAATTTTTGATGTGACAGGCACAGGATATTGTCCGCAGGGACATTTTATGGTTAATGAAAAGCCTGTGGATGTTGAAAACTTTCCCGGGTTGGGAAAATCGCTTCTGTGCGCCACTATTTGTAATATATCAAATCTTGTGAATAAGGATGGCAATTGGGATGTTGTTGGCGATCCCACAGAGGTTGCGCTTCTTGTTGCAGCAGCAAAGGCAGGAAAGATAAAAGAACAGATTGATAAGGATTTCAAAATTGTCGATGAAATCCCTTTTGATTCTGAACGGAAAAGAATGAGTGTTATTGTAAAATATAAGCAGGAAACATTGATTTTTATAAAAGGCGCTCCTGATGTGCTTTTAAATCTGTGTTCATTCATTGACGAAAATGGGATTGTGAGACCACTGGATGATTTTACCAGACAAAAGATTACAAATATTATTAATTCTTTTGCAGAAAAAGCATTAAGAATTATTGCGACAGGCTATAGAAAACTGGAATCAAATGTGGAAATAACCCAGGAAAATATAGAAAAAGATATTATATTTTCTGGACTTTTAGCAATGATTGATCCCCCCAGGGATGAGGCAAAAGCGGCCATACAAAAATGTAAAAGCGCTGGGATAAAGGTAAAAATGATAACCGGCGATCATAAACAGTCAGCCATTGCCATTGCGAAAGAACTTTCCCTTCTTGAAAAGGAAGATGCTTCTATTTCAGGCGACCAATTAGACAAAATGGATGATATGCAACTGGTAAAAGTTGTTCAAAATGCTTCTGTATATGCGAGGGTTTCTCCCCATCACAAATTACGGGTAGTTAAGGCCCTGAAAAACAATAATGAAATTGTTGCAATGACAGGGGACGGGGTTAATGACGCCCCGGCGGTAAAAGAAGCGGATATAGGTGTTGCTATGGGTATTACAGGAACAGATGTTACAAAAGAGGTTGCGGATATGATTATCACAGACGATAATTTTGTTTCAATCGTTGCAGCAATAGAGCAGGGACGGGGAATTTATGAAAATATTACAAAATTTGTTAATTATCTTTTGTCCTGTAATGTTGCAGAAATTATGGTAATGTTTTTTGCTTCCCTTTTTAATATGCCTGTTCCTTTGTTGCCAATTCAAATCCTCTGGATAAATATTGTTACAGACGGTTTGCCTGCCCTTGCTCTGGGTGTGGATCCTGTGGATCCTTTGAATATGCAAAAGCCCCCACGAAAGCCAGATGAGCCCATTTTGGACTGGAACAAAGGCAAGGTTATACTGGGTCAGGGTTTTTTTATTACATTATGTGCCCTTATTGCATTCTGGTATGTGCTATATGTTGAGGATGCCGGTTTGTTAAAGAGCAGAACAGTGGCATTTTTTGTTCTTGCCTGTTCTCAATTATTTCATTCATTTAATCTGAGAAGCAATACAAAATCAATATTTCATCTTGGATTTACATCAAATATAAAACTTGTTTACGCAAATATTATTTCATCCCTGCTTCAAATT
>CAZSTE010000070.1:0-5741 GCA_964609735.1 uncultured bacterium | reverse complement strand
AATGTTGGAATAAACTGTCTGGATCAGTTTATTCCAGATAATCCATGATAAGTTTACAGGCCAATTACGTACATGGGACTCGCTTCCTATAATGCTTACTATATCAGATAACTATAGTACAGATGGGATCAATGTTGTTTATATTGGAGAATATATATGCTGGATCGCGGCAGATAAAAATGGTATACTTGATCCACAAAAATTTGGCGGCAGTGATTATGTATGGATTCACAACTGGTGATAAAAATACAGGGATGTATTGAAGAACAAAGAAATCCACAGGAGAATCTGATGGAGAAAATAAATGTAGGAATAGCAGGTGCCTGCGGAAGAGGGGCCTCATTTAGATTTGCCTGCGAGGCAAGCGGCATTCTGAAAATTCATGCTGTTTGCGATATAAACAGGGAAAAGCTTGAACAGGCCCGGATAAATCTGGCTGCAGAAGAAAAATATCTTGATTATAGCCAGATGCTGGAAAAATCCGATATTCAGGCAGTAGTAATAGCAACCCCGATGAATTGTCATGTACCCCAGGCCATTGCAGCCCTTAAAAAAGGAATTCATGTTCTTAGCGAAGTTCCTGCGGCTGTTTCAATTGAAGAGTGCAAAGACCTTGTACTTACTGCAAGAAAATCAAAGGCAATCTATATGATGGCAGAAAATTATACATACATCAAGACAAATGTGATTGTAAAGGAACTGGTAAAAAATGGATTGTTTGGACAATTGTATTATGGCGAGGGTGAGTATATCCATGAGTTAAAACAATTAAATGAAATAACAACCTGGCGAAGGATATGGCAAACAGGTATTAACGGCATTACCTATGGTACACATAGCTTGGGACCAATTCTTCAATGGATGCAGACAGATAGGGTGGCAAGGCTATGTTGCGTCGGGAGCGGGCATCACTATAAAGATCCGAGGGGTAATTTTTACGAAAATGAGGATTCATGCGTGATGTTATGCAAAATGGGAAGCGATGCCCTTGTTAAAATTAGGGTGGATATGCTTTCGGATAGGCCGCATGCAATGACAAATTACCAGCTGCAGGGCACAGATGGTTGTTATGAGTCAGCAAGGGCTTCTGGAGAAAGAAATAGAATCTGGCTTCGCTCAAGAAATAAGGAAATGGACTGGATGGATATAGAACAACTGGGAAATGAATTTCTGCCAGAAGAGTGGAAAATGCAGGCAGAATTAGCATTAAAAACAGGTCATGGCGGTGGAGATTTTTTTGAAATTATGGATTTTGCCGATGCAATATCTGGAAAGAAAAAATGTCCTATTGGAATAGATGAAGCCATGGATATGACCATTCCCGGATTGATTAGTCAGCAATCAATCAAACAAAATAATATATGGCTGGATGTTCCTGATTCAAGGCATTGGTTTTAGAATTTTTATGGGGATAAACGCATTTATCAGTTATTAACAAAAGGGGTCTTATGATTGGAAAATCTATCAATCTGTGGGTTTGTCCAGAAGGTAAAGATATTTATCAAGTACTTTCAGTTATAAAAGATGCTGGTTTTGATGCGGTTGAGCCAAACCTTGATGGGCATGGCTATATTTCACTTGACAGCACTCAGAAAGATGTGGAAAATTTCAAAAATCACATTGAAAAAACCGGTCTTAAAATCGCAAGTTTTAGTTCAGGGCTTTTGTGGCAATATACATTAACCTGCCCAAATCCAGACATCAGAAAAAGGGCAGAAAATATACTCAAAAAGCAGATTGAATTTGCCCATATTCTTGGAACAGATGGAATCCTTGTCATTCCCGGTGTTGTACAGGCTGACTGGTCAGATCAGAAAGAAATTGTTTCCTACGATATAGCGTTGGAACGGGTTCATCAGTCCATTAAAAATGTACTTCCATATGCCCGGGATAATAATGTTTGCCTTTGTCTTGAGCCTGTTTGGAATAAGTTTCTTATTAGTCCTGTGGAAATGAAGAACTTTGTTGAATCATTTAATTCTGAATATGTTGGTGTTTATTTTGACACAGGAAATGTTATGCTTTACGGCTATCCGGAAATGTGGATAAGAATTCTTGGAAAACATATTAAAAAGATTCACTTCAAGGATTTTAAGACGCAGATTGGCAATCTTAACGGTTTTTGTATGCTTCTTGAAGGAGATGTAAACTGGCCAGAGGTAATGAAGGCACTTACAGAAATTAAATTTGAAGGATATGCCACCGCGGAATTTTGGCCTTATAGGTATCATCAAGAAACCGTTATTTACCACGCATCCATAAGTATGGATAAAATACTGGGGAAATGTTAAATACACGTCAGGATATCCTTGCCTTATTAGCAGGTCGGCGACTGGATAAGGTTCCTGTTTCTCTTTATAAGATAGACCCTTATGATGAGAAAAGTTTTTGGGCAGGTCATCCAAGTTTTGGCCGTCTTCTTGAAAAAATGCGTGATGCCTGTCATAACTTTTATTTCTTCAGGCCGGACACAGGTTTTTTCTTTTCCAACCCCGCTGCTATTGAGGTAAAAGAAGAAAGAAAACAGGATACAAAAATTTCCGAGATCGTTACCCTTACAGTGGAAACAGCAAAGGGAACGCTTGTCCGCAGCGCAAGAACAACCAAATTAAGCGCAGAACAATGGGTAATGAAGCCATGGATAACAGACGTTTCTGATATTGAAAAATTTCTTTCCCTGCCTTATATACCGTACAAACCAGATTTGAAAAACTTTTTTAAAAAGGAATCCGCCTATGGAAACAGGGTAATGCCGGTAATATCCCTTCCAGACCCTGTCGGTGTTACAGGATTTCTTTTTGCGCCAGGCGATCTTCCAAAATTTTTGCTTGACCATGAAAAGCCTGTTTTACAGCTTTTTGAGATATTCGCTGAACGGCTTGAAAATATTTATAAGGAAATATCAAACCTTTGTCATAATGTAATTATACGAATAAGAGGTGCAGAATATCTTACACCACCTAATGTGCCGATTGAATATTTTCCAAACTACCGGGATGTTTTTATTGACTATGTTATAAAACCAGACACAAAACTTATAAATATTTTACGTTCCGGCAATGCTAATTATATCTGTTATCATTGGCACGATGTCAGAGAAGATTTGTTGCCATATGTTCTTAAAATGGGTGTTGATATTCTTGAGCCGATAATTAATACCATTGCAATGCCCATGACAATAGCAAAGATTAGAAAAAGTGTGGGTTCTGATATTGTCCTGATGGGAGGTCCTGCCCTTGAAGAAATTGAATTTTGTTCTGATGAGGAAATCTCCCAGATTTGCAAGGATTCAATTGTTCAAAATGGAAGAAGCGGGAAATTTATTCTTATTCCTTCTGATGTACCTTCTTCAGCGCCGCTTAATCCTCAAACAGAAAAAAATCTTTTTACAATGATAGATATCGCAACCAATTTTGCTGTTTAAATAAAGCATCTTCAATCTTTCGCAACTATTTATATGAGGATTAACAAATTAACCGAGCCGGTTTCGCATTTGCTCACAGTAATAAATAATATTTTCCCATTTTGCGTCGGGAGGTATTCTATGGTCAGGACAGGGAATATATCCACCCAGTTCAACCAGTTCACAAATTCTTTCTATTTCCTTATCAACGGCTTTTTTATCTTGTGAAAAAACAACCTTGTTTACCCCGCCGACTCCGCGGATATCTTTGCCATAGGTATGCCGCCATGGTTTTATGCTTCCATTCCATGTTCCAACCTCAATAGGAAACATTGTGTTAACGCCATTTTCAAGCCACACCGGAACAAGGCTATCGATCCATCCGTCACAATCAACGCTTACAATATCAATTCCATATTTATTGAGTAGATCGCATATCTTTCTATAATAAGGGCCTATTTTTTTTCTAAAAACATCAGGCGCAATAAGCGGACCATTTTTAAAGCATATATCCTCCCAAAAGTGCGCAAAGTCAAACCTTGCTCCCGCTTCAAGGGTTGTTTTTACTGCTTGATAGCAGATTTCTGCGTTTGTTTCAATTATTTCATCAAACAGGGCTTCATCATCGACAAGAAGGTAACATGCGCCTTCCATTGTAAGCCAATTCCTAACCCAGCCGTATAAACTTCCGCAATAAAGTCCATAATGAAACTGTCTTTTATCGTCCCTTAAAAACTCTGCACCACCTTGATCAAAAGGTATTGTTTCATTATTAACCTTCACATGTGCTTTCATTACCCTGTCAGGATGCCACTGAAGTTTTGGAAGATAAAATTCTTCCCATGATTTTCTATCTTTAAGAAGATGGTCAATATCCGCTGGGATGGAACCGGCGCCTGGACGCTGAAGTGTTATAACACCTTCTGAATTGAGAATTTTTTTTGTTCCATCTGGAAGCTGTTCAATGATCTTGTTTTTAAATGCAGGCCATAATCCAAGCTTTGGATTAAAAAGGCAATTCCAGTTAAAATCAAATCCTAACAGTTTTGTAATCTCATCGTCAAAGGAATTTCCATCTCCCCAATTTTCAGCGACCATTTTTCTAATATAGCCCCGGGATGCCCATAATTGTAAACTTTCAGTCCAGAATCCAAAGTGTACAATCGGCATCCTGTCATATTCGTTATAATGAAGTATATTCCTTACCCTTTGCCTGTTTGTCATTTTTCCCTTTTTTTGACATTCTTAAAACAAGCTTATGATGTCCATTTTCTAATAGAATCTTTTTCTTTTTACCAGCAGAAAATCCAGCAGGCACAATAAATTCCCCTTTTATACCTTTTGGCACATCAATTGTTAGTATCACCTGATTTTGTTTTGTTTGCCAGGAGACACCAATAATACCATGTGGGGTTGGAACCGCGGCTTCTAACCATTGAAAAGATGGAATATAGGGTTTAACCTGAAATGTTGCAAATCCAGGTTTTATTGGTTTGATACCCGCGACATAGGCAGGCAAAATCATTGCAGGCGCCGCACTCCAGCCATGGCATAGGGATGTATGTCTATCCCACATTTCCCACCAGCTTGTTGCACCAAACTCAAGCATTAATCCCCAGCAGAGTTTTATATAGGTAATCGCTTCTTTTATTCGTCCTGTTTCACACAGTCCCAGCAGTACGTAAAAAGACCAAAACGGACTGCCAACCTTGATAATTTCTTCTCCAATACAGGTACCGCCCCCAGCCGTAAAAACGCTTTGATAATCTCCTATATTTGGTAAATATAACCCGGTGATTCCGGCCATTTTTTCAATGGCGAGTTTTCTCTGGGTTTTTGTACCAACAGATAAACGGGCAAAAAGAAAATTTTCATGTTGACCAAGAATGGTGCTTGATGCTTCCGGCATTTTATAGGGGCTGTTGTCTCTGTATTTTCTAAACGCCTGTTTTTCTTTATGCCAGTAAAATTTTGCAATGTTTTTCTTCAGACGTTCTGCATGGGCATGATATTTTTTTGCAGATTGCATATCGTTTGCCTGTCTTGCGATTTTCTCGCTATAAATCAGTGATTCAAGAAACCATCCCTGAACAGCGCCATCACCATGCGATCCGTCTGTGATTGTCCAGTCAATAAACTTCCAGCCCTTTTCAGAATAGAAAAAGCCATTGGTATCAGTATGATTTAATAACCATTCCATTTGTTTGGTCATTCCGGGATATGCCAGAAGCAAGGTTTCATAATCCCCTGTAAAAAGATAATATTCCCAGACAATTACAGGTATTCTCATACCCCATGTTGGAAGATTAAACGGTTTGCTTAAAGGGAAAACGCCGGG
>CAZSTE010000069.1:0-5771 GCA_964609735.1 uncultured bacterium | reverse complement strand
CCCGGTTGTATATGTTTTTATTCCATTTGTTTCGCACCAGCCGCTAAATCCCTTTATGGACCCGTATGGTTCTGTGTCAGGGATATCAAGAGTGATTTGCAAAATGCTATCCTGCAAGTCCGCTATTCCCGAAGGGCCAAAAAGCCATTTTAGGGTGCCTGTGGTTGCGCTATTGCTTGTCAATTGTCCGGGGTGTGCGCCATTAATTGTTATATCTTTTAGCTCCCAACCGGATGGAATAATTTCTGTAATAATAGCACTTTTTGAAGAATCTGGAATTTTATCCACATGCATTGTCAGAAAATATGTAAATGGAACAGCAGGATCCCTTTCTTTAATGTTAACAAATCTTTCGCATTCAATAACATTTTCAGACCTTCTTCCAATAAAAAAACTCTCAGCAGAAGGCGAAGGAAAAGAAGAAAAAACAAGGGCACCTGATATAGACGGCTGGGATATATCCGCGGTGTAAAATTGCTTTGACGAGCCTGAAAGATAAAAAATGGTACTTGAAGAATCTGTTGCAAAACAGGGATTTGAGGGATTTTCCGGCGCAGAGGATGAAAATAAAATTTTCCTCTGGCCTGTTCCATCGCGATTCATCAACCACAGTTCTGCAATCTTATTTCTTGTTGAAATAAAAACAATCGTGGAACCATCGCAGGACCATGCCGGCTGATAATTATCGGATGTTAACGGCGTAAGGTCCACAGGAGAACCAGCTGTAATTGATATTGAACCTGTTAGAGAAATATGAACAGGACATCTAAATATATGTTTTTGCGAATTGGATATTCCGGTAAATACAATCTCCTGCGCCTGTGGTGAAAATCTTATATCCCCATAAACCGACGAGGTGTAGGTAAGCCGGGTAGGTTCTGAGGAACAATCAGCGCGCCGCGCATATATATCATTGTTTTTTTTATAAAGGACAAAGAATCCATCTGGCGAAAATTCAGGATAATCGGAAGCAAAAGCTGAATCAATCTGGATAGGTGTTGTTGTTCCATCTGTTCTTACTGTGTATATGCCATTATTTGCATAGGCAATAATACTGCCTCTTGTGTTAATGGTAGGGTGTAAATTGCCAGAAGACGAGGTAATCTGTATGTCATTTTTGTTTGAAATATCTATTAAATGAACAAAACCGCTGCGATCCGAATAAACAAAATTCTGTGGCTGGGCTGCAACATTTATATAACACGGCAGGGTTATATGAAAACAACCCTGGGTAATCTGTAAAAAATAAGGATTATTTTCAGAAAACTGGAACAGGTCATAAACATTGCCGCCGGCACTATTGCCGCAAAAAACAATATTATCGGCACCCCCAGCATAAGCAGGATAGGGTTCTTCCTGTTTATCAGGGTCGGTTCCAAAAAATAAAGAAGGGGTATCATGTGTCAATTCTGATTCGCTGACGGTTAATGTTTCCTTTTCCTCCGGAGGTTCAAGCTTTTGTTTATATGTTATCAGTGATTGGTATATCTTCCATTGGTCATAACCTTCTGGTTGTTGAATTTGTTTTGCGTAAATAATGTAATATGTCGTGTAACGATAAGGCGTGCGTATGCTTTCCTCAGAAGGACCAGCCATGGGCCTTCCAAGCCGGGGAAAATACGGCGAGGTTTCAGTGGTTGTTATGTCTGTGATAATGCCTGAAAGGTCGGAAATGTCGGATATACAATATTTTTCAAGAAAATCTTTTTTTATTTTGAAAAGTATCTTGGTGTCTGTAAGAAATACAGGATAGGAACAAACCACATTGGCATCAGATGTTATTTTGTTTATATATGTTCCATCTGAATTGCAAGTATAAAGATGATATGATAAAGGATTTTCCGTGTTATTTGCAACATAAGCAATGGTCTTGCCATTAGGAGAAACAGCAACATGGGTATAAGAAATATTTGTCTCTGGGGAAAGAAAATCTGTAAGTCCGCTGCCATCAATGCCAATTCTCCATATCGCAGGATTTTCTCTATTGTTAAGGGAAGAGCTTCTTGTGAAATATACAAATCTGCCTGAAGAATCCGATGAAACACTTTGAATAATACCTGCGTCTGTTTCTGCAAATCCTGTAAGTAAAAATGTTTCTCCTGTGGATGTATCATATCGTACAAGATTTGAAGAAATACCGGATTGAGTGGCGCTGGAATAAACAATATATTGATGTTGTGCCAACGCCTCTTGAAGGGATATTGTTAGTAAAAATAAGGCCAGCACCCAAAAAATTTCGGCTGTTTTTCTCATAAATTTAAATTCACCGTTATTAACAATATTTATAAATCATATTCTATAACTATTCTTAAACCCTGTCAATATATTATATTGTGGCAATATTTTTTGATATGACAAATTTTTATAAGGATGTGGATTCTCAAAATATTTATGGGTATTTTCTCTTTTTTTCCCCTCTTTCTCAAATAAAACCCTGGTGGATTTTCCCTATATATTAAATTGTGCAATGTTAGAAGAATATTATTTTATGTTTGAAAGCGCATATCGTGCGGCATTGTTAAGTTCGCTATATGGATAAAAAAGCATAATCTGTCTGAAACAATTCTTTGCCTTTTCTTTTTCTCCTTTATCACGATATAGGATGCCAAGATTATACAGGGCATCATCAGCACGTTCACTAAAAGGATTGTTCCGTAAAAACCTTCTATAAGCAATAATCGCCTCATCGGATAATCCATGTTGTTGTAATATCTCTGCGAATTTGTATTCCAGAGACCTTCCAATATTAATATCCTCAAATTTTTTTAGGCCGTTTCCATAAAGTATGGCTGCATGTTCCAGGTCTCCTTGCTGGATCAATTGCCTGATTTGATTTTCAAGATTAAAAAGTTCAATCTGGTCTTCAAATGGCATTATTCTTATCCCGGATTTTCCAGCAATCTCATAAAGAATATTTTTCCCGGCTTTGACAGCTGATATATATCTTGTTTGTTGAACCAATCTCACCAAAAAGGCAATGCCCATTCCTGCCAAAAATCCGCCTACATGCGCGCCGAAAGCCACACCCGCGGCTTCAGAATTTATATTTACCGCCATTCCAATAATCTGCTGAATAAACCATAAAGAAATCCATATATAAGAAAAAATTTCAAAGGTCCCGGTATAGAATCTAAAGAAAATAAACAGATACCAAAAGGTAATTTTGCTTTTTGGGAATAATATAAGATAAGCACCAAGCACGCCTGATATGGCCCCAGAAGCGCCTATTGAAGGAATTGTTTTTGCATATCCTGATGTAAAAAATCCGTAAAACATAGCGGCAATAATTCCTGAAAATAGATAAAAACACAGATATCGGAAATGTCCCCATCTATCCTCAAGGTTATCTCCCATTAAGTACAGATACCACATATTCCCAATAAGATGCATTAAACTTCCATGAAGAAACATTGAGGTAAAAATTGTAAGCCAGGAAAATCGTGCTGGAATAAAACCAAAGATTTCAACAATCTGGTTATAATCACTTCTAAACCCAAACAAAAAATACACAATGACATTTGCAAGAATTATCGTATAATTGATAAATGGAAATTTTTTAACACCAAATTCATCGCGAATTGGCCAGCAAAAAAACATGGTATTTTTTCCTTTTGTTTATGTGAATTATATTATGAATATACAAAGTTTCAAAAATATTCTTGTGGTGAGACCAGGCAGTATTGGCGATACAGTTGCTTGTTTCCCTGTTTTTTATTCCCTGAAAAAATCGCTTTTTAATGTTTATCTTATTGGCGCAGAAAAAATGATAGATTACCTTTGCAAAATACGGCTTATTGAAAAAGGTATTGGTTTTGGCGATATCCGCCTTGTAGGATTTTTTACATATCAACAAAAATTTGATATTCCTGACATGCCTGCTTTTGACCTAATTATTTGTTATATTGAACCCGATAATATTTTTGCCCAAAATATGTTAAATACCTACAAGAATAAGGTGATTTTTTACCCTGTGCCACAGAAATTGCCATATCACATCACTGAATTTCTTCTTGAACCCTTGCGTAAATTAGGCATAGAAACATTTTGTGAAATAAACAGACACATAACAGACGATAAAAATATTGTTTTTATCCATCCTGGAAGCGGAAGCAAAAAGAAAAATCTGCCTCGTGAATATTTTTATGAAATTTTCACAAAATTAAAACAGATACGCGAATGCAAAATCATAATAGGGGAATGTGAAAAACCAGACAGAAATTACTGGATTACGAAGGTAGGAATTGAAAATATCGTTGAGCCAGAAACAATAATTGAACTTGCGGAAATACTTGAAGACGGTTGTTGCTTTATTGGAAACGACAGCGGCGTTTCTCATCTTGCAGCATTTCTTGGTCTGAATAGCATTGTTATTTTTGGTCCAACAAACCCGGACATTTGGGCTCCAAAAGGAAAAAATGTAAAAATTATAAAAACATCTGTTGAGTGCGCGCCCTGTGATCCTGAAACATTAAACCATTGCCAGGATATTAAATGTTTAAAAAAAATAGATGTGCCATCTATTATACAAGCAGTAAATCTTCATTAAAAGGGGAAAATAAAAAAGAAAGATGGCATGGATATTTTTTCTTAAAAGGGGTTGTTGGTTTGATAGTAAATAAAGTTTGTGTATAATTATTACACAGAGATTATGCCCTCGTAGCTCAGTGGTAGAGCAGTCGCTTCGTAAGCGACGGGTCGGGAGTTCAAATCTCCCCGTGGGCTAATATTCCATCACCCTCTACAATATTTAGTAAGATATGCAGCGATTAAAATGCTCCGCCACCAAGCACCTTGTATAATGAAATCAGATTGAGATTTTGAGATAGACGTACTGCCAGCAATGCTTGTTGCGCAGCATAAAGTGAACGTTGTGCATCAAGAACATTCAGATAATCAACAATACCCTCAGTGTAGCGAAGATTAACAAGACGAAATACCTCTTCTAATGATTTAACCAGCGCGATTTGACCAGCTAATTGATCCCTTAATGTAGCCTGTTCCGCAAGATTATCCGCCACATCGCGAAAAGCGGACTGAATTGCTTTTTCATATTGAGCCAGATATATGGCTTTGTCTGCCTCTGCTGCTTTGAGTCTGCCCTTACGGGCGCCTGCATCAAAAATAGGTAACCCTATATGAGGCACAAATGCCCAGGTTGTTGACCCATTTTTGAAAAGTTCTGACAAATCCGTACTCATGGTGCCATAATTGCTTGTCAGAGTGATGTTCGGGAAAAAAGCGGCTCTGGCTGCGCCAATATTGGCGTTAGCCGCTTTCAACTGATTTTCAGCCATTAGCACATCTGGCCGATGCAAAAGTATTTCTGAAGATACACCGGGGGTAATATCTTTACATACAAGATTTTCATCCAATTTCTTAGGTAAAAACTCCTCTGGGACTGTGGTACCCACCAGCAGATTAAGAATATTCTTGCTGATAGCAACCATGCTTGTGTAACGAGCAACATCTATCCGTGTGGCTTCTACGCGTGTTTGTGCTTGTTTGGCGTCAAGTTCAGATGAAATGCCTTCTGCTACCCGGCTGCAAATAAGTTGGTAAGAAGCAATTTGGTTGATAAGGGTTTCCTGGGCAAGTTTTAGGTATTCCTGATTTGCTGCCAGGTTTAGATAAGCAGTTGCTATATCTCCAACCAGGGCTATTTGAACACTGCGTTTTGCCTGTTCTGTGGCAAGATACTGTTCTAATGCCGCCTCTTTTAGACTGCGAATTCTTCCGAAAAAATCAAGTTCCCAGGAACTTAAACCTATGGA
>CAZSTE010000068.1:0-5847 GCA_964609735.1 uncultured bacterium | reverse complement strand
AGGACTTACATACCTACAGTGTACTATCGTTTTTGCAATAATATAGTTTATAATATTCATTCTATAAAAAACAATCATCGGCACACCAAGGATAGCAATCTCTAAATTCATTGTGCCGCTCGCTGTTAAGGCGACACGCGATTTTTCTGCAAGGCGATGGGCTGAACCCTTCCAGATAGGCCAATTGACACCGCTGCTTTTAAGGATTGTTTGCAAGGTTTCATAAAGACGCTCATCTGCGCAGGATACAATAAAATCCACAGACGGATAGCGTTTTTTGATTTCCTGTCCTGCTTTTATCAACAAAGGCATAATGTATTTTATTTCTTCTGCTCGACTGCCCGGGAACATTCCAACAAGAGGATTGTTTCCGTTAACCGGTATTTTTTGTGAAACATTCTCAGAATTTCTGGATTCATCAATCAGGTCAAAAACAGGATGTCCAAAACAATACGCTGGGATATTTTCTTTGTCATAGATATCCTTTTCAAAAGGAAATATGGTAATAACCGCCTCAAAAATTTCCTTTATAAGAAATATTCTCTGATAATTATGCGCCCATATTTTTGGCGGGATATAATATATTTTTCTAAATTGTGGAAGTCTTCTGGCAAGAGCAAGATTAAATCCTGGATTATCTATAAAAATAATTAAATCTGGATTTTCTTTTTGTATCGTATTTACACATTGTTTTAAAAATTTCACATATGGTCCGAAATTTTTTAACACAGCGGTGATTCCATAATTGCCCGAAATTGGATTTTTTACAATAATCCTAACCCCTGTGCTTGTTAATTTCTCTCCGCCTATGCCGGCAATTTCCAAATCGGGCAAACGTTGTTTTAATCGCAGGGCAAGCAAGGCAGCATATTGGTCGCCAGATATTTCGCCTGAAACAACAAGTATCTTTGAAGTATTTTTTTTCATTTAACAGGCATGTTATTTTTCTGCCAGTATGGCCGGAAGCGATTGATCGGATATCTTCAACAATTGGTAGCGGGTTATTTGATAATCATATAAGGCCTGATCCAGCTTTGTGTATATAAAAGCGCAGTTGGGAAATGAAAAACATTTCATCCGTGTTTCTTTTCCTTCCCACACATTCTGGATAATTTTTTGCTCTGAATTGTTAATATCACGATTCTGTTCAAAAGCAATTTTCACACCCTTCCAACGTATAAACAGCTGTCCGATTTTTTTCTATATGCCGGATTGAAAAGAAGCGGCAAACATATGGTCTTGGCATAAATTAGTAGTTTTTTATATCATTTGTAAAGGCTTTTGTCAACATTTCGCATGAATAGGGTACCTGCGTAACACCTTGTTGTAAGGGAGAATCAACAGTTTTTGTTAAGGTTAATTAATTCATCATTTTTCTCTCAAATTCAACTGGCGTCATATATCCAAAGGTAAATGCAGGGTAGTCCGTCCATTTCTATTTGATAATGTTTAGGAATTTTGTTTTTTGCTGGTAATTCTTATGGAGAGGAAACGGGAAAAATAATAAAAATTTCAGCAGGGTATGATTTTACAGTAACATTAAAGGACGATGGAACAGTTATTGCATGGGAAGAAAATACTCATGGACAAGGCAATTGTTAGATAAAAGGCGATATGAATACAGATTATGCAGTGGGAATTTCAGGCAAGAACTTAGGAGATTTTAACAATGTTTATAGCTAAAAATTTAAGGGCTTAAAAAATAAAACTCTCACATAATCATGTGGCAATAATACATCTGCATTTTT
The DNA here is from genome assembly GCA_964609735.1 of uncultured bacterium. GTDB lineage: Bacteria > Ratteibacteria > UBA8468 > B48-G9 > DTJG01 > DTJG01. The sequence goes on along the minus strand of CAZSTE010000068.1, from coordinate 4,099 downwards.
AAGCATTCCCCCTTTTTGAAAAACATCTCTTTATAATTTTATCTATCATTGTTTTCAATGCCTTCAATAAGAAATAAAAATATATTTGACATTTCGTAGCACATATTTTATAATTGTAACACCAATCAAAAGGAAGGAATAATGAAAAAAGAGAGAATAATGAAAAATGGGTTCACCCTAATAGAACTATTGGTTGTAATCGCCATCATAGCAATACTTGCGTCGATGCTTCTTCCAACCCTGGCGCGGGCAAGGGAAAGGGCGCGACAGGTTGTTTGCATGAATAATCTTAAACAACTTGGCATTGCTTTTGAGCTTTATACCTCTGATTGGGATGAATATTATCCTATTAATCCCTCATGGAAAACACGCCTATGGATTTATGTTTCTCCAGAAACAAGAATGCGAATATCGCAGTGTCCTTCAAGGCATGGAAGCAGCATTGCTTTTGATAACTGGTTTCTGGGACAAGGATACAATATTGGAAGTGGCATATACCCGGGTTTTATGGGCGTAAAAAAAAGTAGAATTGCCAATCCTTCAGAAAAAATTCTTGTTCTTGATTGGGGAAGAAACAAAGATGGCAAGGGCGGCTGCAACGCAGGACCGCCTTACAAGGATATCAATATTTTAAGCGTGGATGCCAGTACTGCCTTTAGCAATGGAATAAGCCACTGGGCAGTATGCCGGGTTCATTCTGGAGGAAGCAACATCCTGTTCGGGGACTATCATTGTGGCTGGATGAAACCAGAACAATTCCACAGCAATGTCACAGATGTTGATGATGGTGGAAATCCTATTCCTTCGGTTCCAGAGCCATCGGCTGACTGGAGAAAATACTGGGATACATCCTATGCAAATTATTAATAAAATTTCTTTTTTGATATTACTATTTCTTGTTATGATATGCCGGGGAAATCAGATTGAAATAATCACAACAACCTCTCAGATATCCACGATTGTTCAGGAAATAGGGCAATCAAAAATAAATGTTAGTATCCTCATTCCTCCTGGAATATGTCCCGGACATTACGAAATCAGGCCTGGCGATATAAAAAAACTATATAACAATGGAATACTTTTATACCACGGCTGGGAAGGCTTTATTGATGATATTAAAAAGGCTGTTTCTGATTCAAACACAACAATATTTTCTGTTAATGTCCCCGGCAGCTGGCTTATACCTGAGGTTCAAACAAAAGCAGCAGAAAAGATTGCGCAGATTCTATCAGAATCCGACCCGTTAAATAAAAATTTCTACATGAAAAATCTTGACCTATATAAAACAAAAATGATTGCTCTTGATAAGAAAATTAAAAATACTGTTGATAAAAATAAACTATCGGGCATGCCTGTCGTTGCTTCTGAAAAACAAAAAGATTTTCTGGATTATCTTGGTTTTCATGTTATTGACACCTTTGGAGCCGATGAAGAAATTACGCCTGGAAGGATTATCCAGATAATAAATAACATAAAAAAATATAATGTAAAAATTATTGTAAGCAATCTTCAAAGTGGAACATCCACAGGAACAATGCTTTCAAAAAGGACAAAAATTCCTCATGTGGTTTTGACCAATTTCCCGGGTGGCTTTCAAAACACAGAAACAATAGAAAAAACCATTATGACAAATCTTTATCTTTTAATAAACGCTGTTAGATCAGGCAAATGAAATCTGTTATTATTGAAAATTTATCTTTCATAAGGGCTAATAGACCAATTCTTGAAAATATTTCTCTTTCTGTGAAGCCCGGAGAATCTGTGGCTTTTTATGGTTCCAACGGCGCCGGCAAAACCACCCTTTTAACGCTAATCAATGGCCTTCTGTTCTGTAAAAAAGGCCGGATTATCATTGGCGACACTATTTTATCCCAAAAAACCATTCAGCAGATACGAACAGCCATCGGCTATGTTCCGCAAAATTTTGATGTTGATTATAGAATGCCCATTCTTTCAAAAACCGTTGTTTTAAGCGGTTGCTATGGAAAAATAGGGCTTTTCCATCATCCGGACAGATGTATTCTAGAAAGGGCATATAATCTGATGGAAAAACTTGAAATAGCCCATATCTCTGATAGGCCATTCGGCCAGATTTCAGGCGGGGAACGTCAAAAAATTATGATAGCGCGGGCATTGATGCAGGACCCGGAAATACTTCTGCTTGATGAACCATTTTCTTCTGTTTCAGAAACATCAAAAGAAAAAATTATTGAAATCATAAAAACGTGGCATAAAGAAAAAGGAATTACAATTTTTCTTGTTTCTCACGAAAAAACTGCGATTGAACAATTGTGCAACCGTATATTTTATATGGATGAGGGAAAAATTACTTCCCAGGAAATGATTTATGGAACTTTATAATTTTATGCTTTATTCGTGGGTTGCTGCGATTCTTACAGGATTTATATGCTCGTTTATTGGGGTAATTATTGTAACCCTTGGATTATCCTTTATAGGCGTTTGTATGTCTCATGCAGCGTTTGCCGGCGCGCTTTTGGGAATTATTCTTCATATCAATCCTCTGGTTTGTTCTTTTATATTTTGTTTCGTCATTGCTGGCATTCTTGGCCCGGTTTCAGACAAAAGCGAAATAAAAACAGACACATCTCTTGGAATTATGTTTTCCTCTTCTCTTGGGCTTGCTTTTCTTTTTCTGCCGATGATCCCCGGATCAAAAAGTGAAGGACTAAAATTCCTATGGGGCAACATTTTAACCATAAGCGGATCCGACCTGTTGCTGCTTGGAATCGTTTGCGTCATAACACTTGGATTTGTAATCGCTTTTTTCAAAGAAATACAGATATTAATCTTCAACAGAACCCTTGCCCTTGCCTCTGGAATTCCCGCAAAAATTATCTATTATCTGGTTTTGTTTCTGGCCGGCGCGACAATCACGGCATCAATAAAAGCCGTTGGGGGATTGTTGGTTTTTGCTCTTATGATTAATCCTGCGGCGGCAGCATATCAATTAACATACGATATGAAAAAAATGTTCTTATTCTCTTCTATCTTTGGAATTCTATCGGGATGTGCCGGACTTTTTGTAGCATTCTGGCTGGACATTCCCGCTGGCGCGCCGATTGCGCTTTCATCGCTTGTTATTTTCACCATTTCAACTATTTTTTCTCCAAAAAGGAACGTCTATGCAAAACCGCAGACGCGAATTCTTCAATAGACATGCGGAAAATTGGGATTCTAATTCATCTCCATCCTGTAAAAATCTCGGAAGGGTTATGAAAGAAGCAAATCTAAAAAAGGGCTCTTTTGTGTGTGATGTTGGAACAGGCACAGGTATTCTTATACCATACATTCTGAAAAAAATTGGCAACACAGGCAGAATCATCGCCATAGATTATTCCCCGGCAATGATAGAAAAAGCAAAAATAAAACACAGAGATAAAAATGTTGAATTTTATGTTGTTGATATTCATAAAACAATGTTTCCTTATGATTATTTTGATTATGTTATCGCCAATGCATGCTTTCCGCATTTTGAAAAAAAAAGGATTGCTCTAAAAGAAATCCATCGCATTCTCAAAAAAAATGGAATGCTTGTTATTTCGCATCCAACAGGAAGAGACGCCGTAAACAAGCTTCACAAAAATGCTGATGGATGTATAAAAAAAGATGTTCTGCCAAAAGCAGCTACACTCGCAAAACTGTTACAACAATGTTTCTTTCAACCAGAAAAAATTATTGATGAACCAGGATTTTATTTTGTATCAGCCATAAAATCATGAGATATTGGGAAAAGAAAAATTTCTGCCAGATATAATCTCTTCAACAAAATTTCAAAATTTTTAAGATAGGTATTATAATAATCAACAGCCGGGATGGCGGAAAGGCAGACGCTACGGACTTAAAATCCGTTGGAAATTAATTTCCGTGAGGGTTCAAATCCCTCTCCCGGCATTGCACTCTTTTTCTAATAGGGATTTGAACTGGAGCGAAGTTAAGACAATGCGAGCAGCCGTAGCATTGTCAGCGGTGGCCGAGTCGAGTTGCATCGGGAAACGAGGCCGCTCAAATCCCTCTCCCGGCACAGGTTTTTTTACTCGTGGGGATATATATCCCATCCTTTATAGATTGTTAGGGCTTC
>CAZSTE010000067.1:0-5856 GCA_964609735.1 uncultured bacterium | reverse complement strand
AGGTGGAAGAAATAAACGCCGAAGATCTTCTTAAATATGATGGAATTATTGTTGGTTCTCCAACATATTTTGGGATGCCTGCTTGGGAAATTAAGAAACTTTTTGATGATTCTGTAAAATACTATGGCAAATTTATAGGAAAGGTTGGAGGCGGATTTACATCATCGGCAAATATTGGCGGAGGCAATGAAACAACGATTCTTTCAATCCTTGGGATGATGCTTATTCATGGAATGATTGTTCAGGGAACGACCGCAGCGGGCCATTATGGGCCTGTGGCTATTGATTCTCCGGACGAGGGGGTTTTAAAGGAATGCGGATATCTCGGGAAAAGGGTTGCATCTCTTGTAAGAAAGGTGAAAGGTGAAAAATAAAATGTCTGAAGCAAAATACTCTGAAACAGTGCTCCTTCCAAAAACTGATTTTCCAATGAAGGCTGATTTAACGAGGCGAGAACCGGATTTTCTTAAAAAATGGCAGGAGATGGATATTTATAACAAGATACTTGCAAAAAATAAAGGCAAACAACATTTTATTCTTCATGACGGGCCGCCTTATGCAAATGGACATATCCATCTTGGAACTGCTTTGAACAAAATTCTTAAGGATACAATTGTTAAATTCAAATCCTTTCAGGGATTTTATGCCCCGTATGTTCCCGGATGGGATTGCCATGGAATGCCTATTGAACATCAGGTTTTTCAGCAGCTTAAACTAATGGACAAAAATTCTGTTGATATTGTGGCATTTAGAAAAAAAACATATGACTACGCAATGAAATTTGTGGGCATACAAAAAGGCGAATTCCAACGTTTGGGTGTTTTCGCTGATTGGCAGCATCCTTATCTAACCCTGAATCCAGAATATGAAAAAACCATTATTGATAGTTTTGGAAAATTATTTACCAATGGTTATATTATCCAACGGTTCAAACCCATATATTGGTGTTGGCATTGTCAAACAGCCCTTGCTGAAGCAGAGCTTGAATATTGGGACGAAACAGGTCCTTCTATTTATGTAAAATTCCCTGTAAAAAAAACCTTAAAAACCCAAAACCTGCCAGAAAACACATGTTTCCTTATTTGGACAACAACCCCCTGGACGCTTCCGGCAAATGTTGCTATTGCAATACATCCTGGATTTGAGTATTGCCTGATAAAAACAGCCGCAGGCCATTTTATCATTGCAGACGCCCTTGTTGGAAAAATTTCAGAGAAGATGAAATGGAAGGTTGAAATAATTACAAGATTTAAGGGAAAGGACCTTGAACAGATGGTTTGCACACATCCCTTTATTGAAAGGGATAGCCCTATTATTCTTGCTGATTATGTTTCAGATAAGGAGGGAACCGGCTGCGTACATATTGCCCCTGGCCATGGTGAGGAAGATTATCAGACATCGCTTAAATACAATCTTCCCATTCTTTCGCCTGTTGATGAGACGGGAAGATTCACCGAGCAGGTTGCCCAATTAAAAGGAATGCTTGTTTTTGACGCAGATCCATTGATTGTTGAAAAACTGACGCAGCAAAATATTATTCTTTACAGTGAATCCTATCAACATTCTTATCCGCACTGCTGGCGGTGTAAAAAACCAGTAATATTCAGAGCGACAAAGCAATGGTTTTTGAAAATTGACCATAAGAATTTACGGTGTCTCCTTCGGGAATCCATCCAAAAAACAAAATGGATTCCAGAGGAAGGTATGTCAAGAATTTTGGGTATGGTGGAGATGAGGCCTGATTGGTGTCTTTCACGGCAGAGATTATGGGGGGTTGCCCTGCCTATTGTTTATTGCGAAAATTGTAATAGCCCTATCTGCAACGAACAAACCATAAACAGGGTTTTAGAACTCATTAGCGGGCATGGTTCAGATATCTGGTTTGAAAAAGACCTGTCAGAAATTCTTCCTAAAAATTTTGCCTGTCCTCATTGTGGTGGCAGTGTTTTCCGCAAAGAACAAGACATTCTTGATGTGTGGTTTGACTCAGGGGTGAGCCATCTAGCGGTGTTAAAAAATCATCCACAGTTAAAATGGCCTGCTGATTTTTACCTGGAAGGAAGCGACCAGCACAGGGGATGGTTTCAAACCTCGCTTATCACCTCCTGCGCGATTGAAAATCAACCGCCTTTCAAAAATGTTCTCACACATGGTTTTGTTGTTGATGCCGAAGGAAGAAAGATGTCAAAATCTCTTGGTAATATTATTACCCCTGAAGAAATAATAAAACGGTATGGAGCCGACATTTTAAGATTATGGGCCCTTTCAGAAAATTATCAGCAGGATATGCGGATATCGCAGACGATTATTGATCATCTTGTTATTGTTTATAGAACATTGCGGAATACAATAAGATTTATGCTTGGCAATCTCTATGACTATGATGCTTCTGTGAAAATTTCTGAATCTGATTTTTTAGAGGTTGACAGATGGGCTATTGCACGATTGAACCAGCTGGTTCAAGATGTTGCCCGATATTATGAATCCTGTCTGTTTCATAAGGGGCTTAATGAAATATTTAATTTCTGCAATATTGATATGTCATCTTTCTACCTGGATTATTTGAAGGACAGGCTTTATACGCATGCGAAGGATTCGCCATCGCGTCGTGCCGGCCAGAATGTTCTTTATCAAATACTCACCCATCTTGTTATCATGCTTGCGCCTGTGTTGTCTTTTACCTGTGAAGAAGCGTATTCATATATTCCCGGTAGAAAAACCGATAGCGTTTTTCTTGAACAGTGGCCGGAGATTCAAAAACCTGAAACCGCGTTGCTGGAAAGATGGCAAAAATTTTTTGAATTCCGTAGAATGGTTTTAAAGCAGATAGAAGAAAAAAGAGTCGCAGGACAACTTGGAAGCAGTCTTGAGGCCTCAATAGAAATAAAGGCAGATGCAGACTTTCGGCGATTCCTTGAATCCTTCCAGCCGCATCTTACAGGTTTGTTGATGATTGCCGAATGTAAAATTATCGATGGAAATAGTATTCAGATTACAGCGGAAAAAACACATCTTCAAAAATGTTCGCGATGCTGGATACATCATTCAACGATTGGCAGGTTTAGCCAGCATCCTCAACTTTGCGAAAAGTGTTTCGCGGTGGTTGATTCCCTTGGGAAATGATTGATGTGTTTATGGTATAATGAAAAGTGAAAAGATCTTATAAAAAATTTTGGCATTATTAGTTGAAAAATAAAGGAGAAACCAATGGATGCGAATGAGGTGTTAAAACAGATAAAAACAGGCAGGATACAATTTGTGGAACTTTGGTTTGTTGATATCCTTGGGCAACTGAAAACAATCACTGTTATTCCCGATGAACTTGAAAAAGCTTTTGCTGAAGGTGTTGGATTTGATGGTTCCTCAATAGAAGGATTTGCAAGAATTTTTGAAAGCGACCTTATCCTGAAACCAGAACCAGAGACATATCTTATTCTTCCATGGACAAAAGAACCAACAGCAAGATTGTTTTGTTCCATTACGACGCCTGAGGGGAATTTTTATGATGGCGACTCGCGATATGTTCTCAAAAGATATCTTCAAAAAATAGCAAAAGCCGGATATATAATGAATGTTGGACCGGAGCTTGAATATTTTTATTTCAAAAATTCAGAAAATCCGGTTTTTCTGGAGCAGGCGACATATTTTGATTTTATCCCTGCTGATATTGGCTCTGCTGTTAGAAATGAAACAGTGTCGATGTGCAAAAAAATAGGAATGAAGATTGAAGCGGCGCATCATGAGGTTGCCCCAAGTCAGCACGAGATAGATATTCGTTATGCGGATGCCCTCCAAATGGCGGATATGCTTGTTACCCTGAAAATTCTTATAAAACAGATAGCAGCTTCGCATGGGATATACGCCACATTTATGCCAAAGCCGCTTTTTGGCCAGAATGGAAGCGGCCTTCATATACATCAATCATTGTTTAAGGATGGGAAAAACGCTTTTTTTGACCAGAACGACCCAAACTACCTTTCGGATATAGCCAAATCTTACACGGCAGGGATACTTAAATACATAAAAGAAATAACCTCTGTTTGTAATCAATGGGTAAACTCCTATAAACGTCTTGTGCCTGGATTTGAAGCGCCTGTATATATTTCCTGGGGTAGAAAAAATCGCTCCGCACTTGTTAGAATTCCGGTTTATAAGCCTGGAAAAGAAAACGCAAGCAGGGTTGAGTTAAGAAGCCCTGACCCAGCATGCAATATATATCTTGCCCTTACCGCTATTCTTGCGGCCGGTTACTCAGGCATAGAAAAGAAATTAAAACTTTCATCACCCGTTGAAACAGATATATACCAGATGAGCGAGGAACAAAAGTCAAACAATAATATAGAAACATTGCCAGGAAGCCTGATAGAGGCAATCCATGAAACGGAAAAAAGCGATCTTGTAAGGCAGGCACTTGGAGAACACATCTTTACAAAGTTTATTGAAAACAAAAAGATTGAATGGAACAATTACAGAATCTGTGTAAGTCAGTACGAAATTGAAAACTACTTTTCCGTTCTTTAATTTTTGTTATGCACTATATCCTGGATGGCAATAATATCATCAAGCATCCTTTGTGGCATTCCGGACAGAGAATTGATGAGAGACAAGCATTGATTATTTCTCTTGCCGATTACAACAGGAATCATCCATCTGTGGTTTTTACAGTTGTTTTTGATGGCTGGTCGGATATATCGTCTTCATATCCAGCCATAAAGGTTTTTTGGTCAGGCGATGTTTCCGCAGACAGAATTATTATTCAGAAACTTCAAACGATAAAACAAACCGCGATAGTCGTTTCAAATGATAATGAAATAAGATCCGGCGCAAAGCTAAAAGGATTTAAGGTTATAAAGGTTGAGGAATTCATTAAGATAATAGATGACACAGTAAAGGTATCAATAGAAAAACATCCTGTTAATGCAAGCGATACACCTCCTTCCAGCCAGGTTTTAATGATAAAAAAGGAATTAAAAGAATATTATGAAAAAAATCCGCTACCCCCGAGAATTAGAAAAAATAGAAAAAGAATTTAAGACATTTTTTGACAAAGAAGACAGGATAAGAGAGCAATCATTAAAACTATCCAGAGAAACAATACGGTTTTCTTCCCAGTCAATCAAAAAAATTCATCATGCAGATTTCAAATATGCAAAGAACCTTTTAGACAACGCGGCGGAATCGTTAAAAATAGCAAAAAAGATCCTTGTGGATTTCCCAGAAATCAGATATGCCGGTTTTATCCATAATGCGGAAAAAGAATTTGTTGAGGCTGTTGTTATTTATACCCTGCTTACAGAAGATAAAATATTTATTCCTGATTTTGAAAAGGTTGATAGGGTTAGCTACCTGCATGGACTTTCTGAAGCAATGGGTGAATTACGTAGATATATCCTGGACAGAATCAGAAACGGCGAAACAGACAATCTTGATTATTTTCTTTCTCTTATGGATGATGTTTATTATTTTCTTGCTTCCTTTGATTATCCCGACGCGTTAACCCGTGGATTAAGAAGGTCTGTTGATATTTTAAGAGCCCTTGTAGAAAAAACAAGGTCTGAAATTACCCTTGTTATGCAACATAAATTGCTGGAGAAGAAACTAAAATGTCAATAGATTACAGTTATTGGCCGTATTATTTTTCATTTAATAAAATATCTGTACCAAATCTTTGCACAACAAGATATGGAGGAATATCCCTCTGGCCATACTCCTCATTAAATTTAGGTTTTAATACATCCGATAATCCTAAAAATATAAAGGAAAACATGGCTATCCTTTTAAAGAGATTACATATGCCTGTTGGAAAATGCGTGTATCTAAATCAAATACATACAGACAAAATTTACCATGTGGATG
>CAZSTE010000066.1:0-5876 GCA_964609735.1 uncultured bacterium | reverse complement strand
GGATTCTCTATGTGGAATTATATGTGGAATTAAAAGTATATGTCAAAATATCTTCTTTTACTTTTGGAACAACTATTTTAAGAGGTTTTTTATAATCCTTGATACTCTGGGTTTTCCCATCAAAAACAATCCTTGTTTTGTTTTTTATTTTGATAAGGTCAAATTGCGACCTTTTTCCTCTAATTCCAATACCCTTTTCTCCCATTGATTTAAAGGTTAACACAATATACGGAAAATAATCAATCATTTTATCAATTATTATAAAACTGAAATTCAAACAACTACCTTTTTTATAAAAGGTTTGCTTATCATAAGGAGGCTCAAGAATAAATGGCTGGGGAAAATTCTGGGTTTTTTCGTCAGCGATAACCTCGGCATTGAATATCTGCCTGTATATACATGTGGATGAAATAAGACACTCTGTGCATGTTTTGATTTTTTTGTTTATACAGATATTCTTTTTAAAAGCAATGCCAAAAGCACCTCTTAATGTGGCACCTTTATACGCAGGAAGAATTGCGGGTTCTGTAAACCTGATTGTTACATCGTATTTATAAACGTTTAGAATGTCAGATGGATTCATAATCTGAAGCATATATAATTATCCTATAGCTAAAAACACGTGTCAACATAGGCGGTAAAATAATTCCCACTACCCTTTTTGGAAAAGGGGAAAATAGGTTACATAACTTGTCTATCACCCCAACGCAATACAACCTTGTACGTAAATTGCTTTGTGGCATTTGGCGGAATTTCCATTGTGTATCTTATGCTATCAACATCAAGATGTTTATACTCCCCAAAATCACCCTTGTTTTCTATTGTCCAATACTGGTGAGGAAAATTTCTTGTTATCTCAAGTTTTGCCATAATTGGTCTATAATTTGACACATCAACAGTGTAGGTTTTTTCTTCATCCCAGCCCGAAATATCTCCGGAACTATTAAAAACATAGTTGTATGTTTTATAATCCATCATTTTGGGCTGAACCTTTACATCTAAAATAGTGCCCATGTTTAGCTCAACATCCTCATCTATGGGAATATATTTTGTATTGTCCTGGCCAATATATGAAAGATGTTGGCTTTTATCCGCTATCTTAAATGCTTTTACAAGTCCGTCCGGAAGCGGCTCTTTGCCAAGGTTGTGCGCTTTATCATTTTTGAAAGCAAGAAACCGTATCACATTGTTTCCATATTTTTCTTCCTCATATTTATAAAAATTTATAACAGGAATTTTGTCCTGAGAAAAAGAAAGAAGTCGCTTTGTCCAACCATCCGGGATTGTTTCTGTTCCTTCAATTGTATAAAGAAAATACTCTGAAATTCCTTCTTTTGTTATCTCTTTTACAATCCTTCCATCCTCCATCCCATAGAAGATGGGTTTTGCCTTTTCAATCACGCTCCTATCAAGGGCTGCGGACCGAGGTGCTGGCGGTGTTGGTATTCCATAAGGCGGATATCTTCGGGCAAGCATCGCTATTTCATCAAGAAGATGTATTTTGCCAACAATAAGACGAACCTGCGCGCCTTCATAATCCTCACCGCTTTTATTTGTCACCTTTACATATCCATCGAGTTTCATCGTTTTTTCGTCCTCAGAAAGGGTTGCAAGATAGTACGCCTGCCAGGATATGCCAGAGGTAAAATAGTTTATTTCACAGGGCGCTTTTCCTGAAATTTTGGAGTTTATATTCCAAACACCAAGTCCTGCGATCCGCGGTGGAAAAAACAGGTCTGTAACAGCAATTTTGTCTGCGTCCTTAAGAGGAAAAAACTCAAGGGATGTTGGGTCAATAAGCGTGTTTGCCCATGAAAATTGAAGTTTATTGTTTCCTTTTTTCATTGTCAGGGTCCTGCTTTCTCTTACAAACGTTAGGTCTGCGGAATTATATATTGTTAGTTGCACATTGTCTCTTTCTGGAAGTGTAACAAGATCAATCTTGCAATATCCTGTTGAAAAAACAAGAAAAAACAATCCAAAAACGATTATTAGTTTTTTCATCTTACATTCCTCCTGTGATAATGATATGTAATAGTTTGTTTTGCTTTTGGTAAAAGGTTCATATTGAATTTCAGTGTATTGGCGTCGTCTTTTTCATATGTGTAAGATGCCTCTTCCATATCCCACTGACCGGGAATATTTTCAATAATTATAAGGTTTGCAGAGGCATCCTTAAAATTTTCAATATCAATCTGCATAATTTCATCAGTGTCGTAAAGAACAATGACATTGTGGATATTTTTCCTTACATTTATTTTTATATCCTTCATTTTTCTTTGTGTTATCACAATATCTCTGCTGTCTCCAACATAAAGAGAAAATTTACCCCCCACAGGTGTAAAAACCGCATTATCTTCTCCAAGGAATATTGTTGAACCATAACCGTCATCCTGAAAGATTCTTGCCTTGCCATCCCATAGCCCAAATTCACCCAATCCTGATTTTTTATCATTTTTTATTACATAACTAACAGGAATTCCAACATTTCCCTGAACCTTTTCAGGATTCCACGGAAGAATTCTTGCATCAAATGTAAGATTTTTTTCAATTGGAACATTCTGTCTGGTAAAAAGAAGCATCTGCATTGTTTCTTCATGGGATATAGGTTTTTCAAATGTTTCTCCATAATCAAGAAGAATTTTTGCCAAAGAGAAATCCTCACCTGAAAAGTTTCGCAAAACAAGAAATGATTGTAAAACTACATTTGTTTCTTGCCTGTTGGCTATTGCCTTGTATGTGATAAGACGGTCAATATTTCTTAAAAGATAACTTATTCTTATTTTTTCTTCGTACGCAGAAGGACTGTAGATCTGCCAGACAAGAGCGTTTTCGTCCGGGGGATAACTTACACTAACGATATTTACCTGTTCTGGATGGTCAAGTATTTTTATACATATTGAATCAGAATCAATATTCACACCCGCCCAGGAAAAATCAACCTGATTTGCACCCTTTTGAAGAGGAAGTATCCTTTCTTCCTCAACCAGGGTAAAGTATGGATTGTCAAGCCGCACAATTGCATCCGCTCTTTCAGGCAAAGCCACAAGTTTTGTTCGGCACTGGGAAACATTTGCACATAAAAAAATCAAGATGCCTGCCACCGCAACCATTATACCTTTTTTCATAATGCCTCCATTTAATTTTTAACCTTCCCAAAAAGGTTATTCATCAACAAAAAAAATCATTTATCGCTTTTGCTATTGCAGGATAACTTTTTTTCCAGGCGCCGGGAGGCATATTTTCTGATATCTGAATCCACATTCTGCCGCTTTTCCCGCCCTGGTTAAGAAGTTCAATGGTTTTATTGTATATCTCAACCGGACCTTTAAGATGGACAGAGGATGGAAAATTAACAAGCAATCTTGATTCGGGCCATAGTACAAGAGCATCGCTGATAGATGTGTCATTGTCCGGAGGCGGAGACATGGAATCAATCACCCTTATCCGAGATTGCTTTATTGCGTTCCATAATGGTTTAAGATCTCCATCCATATGCGCACCGACAAGCGTTCCTGTGCCATCAAGAATCTCGGCGCACTGATTATAAACAGGCATACAATATTTTTTAAAATATCGTTCGCCTATCATCGGCGCGGTAATGTTGTCTGGAAAAATCACATATGGAATTTCATACTGTTTTGCAACATTTCTCACAATAAGAAAAATTTTTCGGTGTATCTCATTTAATTGTTTTACCACATCCTCCATTAAATCCGGAAAATCAACCAGATGTTGACAGAGGTCATCAATCAAAACCCATTGAATCCAGAGCTGCTGGTATGATGTCCTTCCAATATCAATATGTGGAAGGCCATCATCGCCCAGTTCCTTGACATTGTCAAGAAAACCTTCAAGATTTTCTTTTACAATAATGTTTTTTAAGTAGAAGAGAAAAACCTCATAGTCCTTTTTTTCTTTAATAAAATGTTTTTTTATCGAGGGTCCGCCTGTTATCTTTTCAAAAAGTATTTCTTCAAAAATAGAACCCACAGGCGTATGTATGATGCGTTTTTTTCCGGGAATTCCGTTTTTCTCAAATTTTATTATCTCCCAGTCGCAATCAGGGGTGATAAACTGATGGATTACTGTCCATTTTAAAAAACCAAGATTGTTTTTGCCGATAAGGTCCAAGGCATCCTGGTTTGGACTAACCATATCGTAATACTGAACAAAAGGAATTTTATCAAATCTCTGGTTCTTTAGTATGGCAAGCATCCGTTGTTTTATTGTCATAATTTCTATTCCTTCTGTTTTTCATATTTTTCCACAATAATCAATAAATAGCAAAATGTTTTTACAAATTGAACTTTTCCAATTAATAGAATAAACTAATAATAAATAATAAAAATTCAAATATCATGAAAATAGTTGATGGATATTTAATGCTTTATTTTTGTTTTGATGCCGCAGATGAAATCATTCTGCATAGTGCTGAAAAGACACTCGGCAACAATGTAGAAAAAGCATTCCTTTCCAGAACAACAATTCTTCCGGAATACATACAATATAAAAGCCCTCCCCTGTTGATAAAACTTGGCCAGGAAATATTACCTGGAGGCATTTCTGCACTTGTTGAAGCAAAAATATATGAATTCGGGGTTATTACCATTCGCTTCACATCTCCAATTAATGAAGAAATAAACAGGTTAATAGGCCTGAACAGATTTATCCAGGGCAATACCGATATAAAAAATATCGCAGTTGGCTATCTAAAAAAAATTCTTATTACAATTACACAATCTTTAATAAGACCTTCAAATGCTCCAGAATCTGATTGGGAAGATTATGTAATATATTGGATACATTCTTTTGATGAAACCACCCATGCGGAATCTTTGCTGAAAGATTATGGCGCCTGCCTTAGCAAAATAATGCGCGCAGAGGAAAAATTAAGCAATTCTGAAATTGAAGACGCCCATAAATATCAACTTTCCTATTATGGAGAGGACCTTACGCTTATTGACTGGAGCTCCGCATTTGTATATGATCCAGAAAAAACATATGAAATTATTGATGTTATTGAATTCGCAGTGATACAACTTCTTGAACTGCGTCTTTATGACAGCATTCTTGACCGCTCAATTGAAAATGCCTATGACGATCTTTCTGCAATCAGGCAGAAACGATTAAAGGTTGTTGTGATTTCTTCTGTACTTAGTCGGCTTTCAAAAATGAAGCTTGATATTTCAGAGGTGATTGACCGACTTGAAAATTATTTAAAACTTATCGGGGACCTGTATCTTGCCAAGATATATCAGGCAGCATCCTCCCGCTTTTATCTTGACAGGTGGAAACTCGCTGTAAGAGAAAAACTTAACATTATAGAATCTCTATACACCAAAGAATGGGAAAGACTACAAACAAGCCGCATGGTGGTGGCAGAAATTGCCATTGTTGTGCTTTTTGTAATTGATATCATCCTTATATTTTTTGAAATCTTAAAACGATAAAAATGGTATTGCGACCTTCAACACTGGTTTGTTTAATATGCAGCCTTGGAGAAGACTGTTTTGAAATACGAAATCCCACATTAAAGAAAATCTTTAATCTGATTAACAAAAACCCTGAAATTCCAATAACATTGATATGCAACGCCGGGGATGTTTTTTCCTATCAGGATATAAAAACTAAAAATGCTATTTGTCTTTTTGAAAGGAAAAAAGACCTTGAAATCTTACAACGTTTGGATTTTCCGCCAGGCATCACCATAACAGCAAGAATTGTAATCAATCGCATTCTTAACAGAATCATTTCGTTAAAAAATATTTGTTATCTTGATGATGCATCCGACAAATGGCAGTGTCCAAAAGCAAAAAAAAATTATTATCAAAAAGCAAGGAAAATGCAGATTTCTTTTATAATGCAGCATTGTG
>CAZSTE010000065.1:0-5988 GCA_964609735.1 uncultured bacterium | reverse complement strand
CTATATTGCCCGGTTCAAAAACAACCCTGACATTTTTCATTTTTTTAGCCCTTTATCTCAAAGATTGCCAGATTCAGTTTGTTTGCGTGTTGATTCCCATCCTGAAAGAAAACAAAAAAAGGAATTGCCAATCGAATGTATATCATATCCGCCTTCAAGGACAATAAAAACAGGCATAAAAAGACTTGTTGCTATCATCTTTGCCAGATAATAATAATCTGAATCGTGAAAACAAAAATCAAGTACGGGATCGGCAATATGCGTGTCAAAACCAAGAGAAATGCCCATAATATCAGGTTTAAATTTTTTTATCAAATCCAACGCTTCAACAACATAAATCTTATAGTCGGAAAAAGCTGTACCGGGCGGCAAAGGAAAATTATGGCAATTTGAAAAACTATTTCTGCCAGTGCCGGGATACGCCGGTGTTTGATGAAGAGAGATAAAAAGCACATTGTCAAAATCCTTGAATATTGATTCTGTGCCGTTGCCATGATGGCCATCAAGATCAAGGATGGCAATCCTTTTTGTTTTTTTTAAACAACGCATCACAGCAATAGCCATATTATTGAAATAACAAAATCCGCCAAGAAAATCCCTTCCGGCATGATGGCCCGGCGGGCGAATAATGGCAAAGGCATCATATCCATCAAGAGTTGCGGAAGCCGCTGCAAGTGCCCCGCCTGCGGCAAGACATGCATACCGATAAATATCCGGAATAGTGGGGGTGTTGGGTTCAAAAAAATTATTTTTTTTCACCATCTCAATAAGTCGTTGAGAATGGACGCTGTTAATTTCTAAATCAGAGGCCTCCTTAAAATTATTGAATCTGTTCCTTGATTTTTTCTCCAGGAAATCAATAATTGCACTAATCCTTTCAGGAGATTCAGGATGGCCTGATTCTTTATATTCAAGCAGTTGCTTGTTAAAAAATAATTCCATAGGTATATTTTTTACCACACAAACATTTTATTGACAATTGGCCTTTTAATGATACACTTTATATCAGGTCTGCTTATAAAACCACAAAGGCAATTTCAGGGGGTATAAAAATGACAGAAAAAGAGAAAAAACAGATTAAATTTATTGGAAAAACAAGGGATGGTTCTGGAAAGGGTTCAAGCAGGGCGTTAAGACGGCAGGGATTTATTCCTGCGATTCTTTATGGCCAGGGAGAAGATAATAAACTTTTGTGTGTTGATAAAAAATCCGCGGAACTTAATTTTAAACATCTGGTAGGACATAATATAATGGCTGATCTTGTTATTGATGAAAATGGAACCAGCGCCACATTAAAAACAGTTGTGAAAGAGGTTCAAAAAAATCCCATTACCGGCGAAATTCTTCATATTGATTTTTATCATATCGGCAAAAATCAGCCGGTTAGCTTGAACATACCTATTAGATTGGTTGGGAATTCTATTGGTGTAAAGGAAGGCGGAATTCTTGAGCATGAACTGAGAGAAATACCGGTTGAGGGACTTGCTGAATTATTACCAGAAAGTGTTGAAATTAATGTTTCTGAATTGAAAATCGGCGATAGCATTTTTATTAAGGATATTAAAATCCCGGAAGGCATTCGCGTTCTTATAGCTCCCGAACATGTTGTTGCATCAGTTTCTGCTCCAAAGGTTGAGGAGGTTGCTCCTGGAGAAGAGGCATCCGCGCCTGTTGAAGAGGTTCAGCAGCCAAAGGTAATTACCCAGGAAATTGCTCAGGAACGTAGAAAAGAAAAAGAAACAAAAAAGGAACCAGAAAAAGGCGGTTAATCTGTGGTTATCTTTGGTCTTGGAAATCCAGGCCGGAAATATCTCTATACCAGGCATAATGTTGGAATCCTTGTTGTTTCTGAAATTCTTAGCCACCGCGCCACAGCAAAAATCCAAACATGGAAATCAAAATATTTTAGGGCATGGGACATTGAAATTAATCTTATACGTGCGATTGCGGCTAAACCCGCAGTGTTTATGAATGAAAATGGCAAGGCAGCCCTTGGCATTTGCTCAAAATTCCACATAAAACCATCGGAACTTTTTGTAATATATGATGATGTAAATCTTCCCCTTGGTAAATTAAGAATAAGAAAAAAGGGTAGCGCCGGCGGACACAAAGGCGTTCAATCAATTATTGAAACCCTTACCACCGATAATTTTCCCCGTCTTAAGATCGGGATAGGCAGGCCTGCTGAGGGAGATGACCTTGTGGAATATGTTCTTTCAGGATTTGCTGGCCGGGAGAAGGCCCTTGCTAATGAAATGATAAGAAATGCCGCGGATGTGATTGAATTAATCCTGAAGGAAGGCATTGAAAAGACGATGGCAAAAATAAACGGCTAAGGGTTGTATATTTCATAGAAATTGTGGAGGAAAATCATGAAACATGTGTTATTAAAGGAAATCCTGGAATTCCATATAGGAGGAAAACTTTCTATACTTCCCAGGGTTCCTCTTAAAACAACAAAAGACCTTTCAATTGCTTATACGCCCGGGGTTGCAGATGTGTGCAGGGCTATTGTGAAAGATTCGTCATCCCTGTATAAATATACGATAAAAAAAAATTCTGTTGCAGTTGTTACTGATGGAAGCGCAGTTCTTGGGCTTGGAAATATAGGACCTGAGGCTGCCCTGCCTGTGATGGAAGGAAAGGCGATTCTTTTTAAGGAATTTGGCGGTGTAGATGCATATCCTGTGTGCCTTGCGACACAAAACGTGAAAAAAATCATTCAAACAGTGTGCGCAATTGCCCCTGTTTTCGGAGGAATTAACCTTGAGGATATCTCAAGTCCACGATGTTTTATTATTGAAAGCCAGCTTAGGAAAAAATTAAATATTCCTGTGTTTCACGATGATCAGCATGGAACAGCCATTGTGGTGCTTGCTGGAATTATTAATAGTTTGAAGCTTGTAAATAAAAAAGCCAGCGCTGTAAAGGTTGTGGTCAACGGAGCAGGCGCCGCGGGCATTGCTGTTGTTAAAATACTTCACAGGTATGGAATCAAAAATATTGTTTTGTGCGATAGGCATGGCGTCGTTTGCGCATCAAGAAAAATTGGAATGAATTCCGTAAAGTTTGATATCCTGCGGTATCTTTCAAAAAGCAGTGATAAAACACTCGCCGATGCCATTACCAATTCCGATATATTTATTGGCCTTTCAGGCCCAGCAATTGTGTCTCCCGAGATGGTTAGAAGGATGAATAAAAATCCCATTGTTTTTGCAATGGCCAATCCTATTCCAGAGATAATGCCTGAACAGGCAAAAAAGGCAGGGGCTTTTATTGTCGCCACAGGAAGAAGTGATTATCCAAATCAGGTTAATAACCTTCTTGCATTTCCAGGAATTTTCAGGGGAGCGCTTGATGCCGGCGTAAGGCAGATTACCGAACAAATGAAGATAGAAGCAGCAAAAACGATCGCCAGCGTAGTTCCAGAAAAATCGCTTGCCCCTGATTTTATCATTCCATCCACCTTTGACAAAAAGGTGGCGCCCGCAGTGGCTAAATCTGTTAAAAAAATCAGCAATATGAAAACGATACGCAAAAAACGATAATGCCATAATCGCGTAACTTCATGTTGTTTATTGAGGTATAACAAATAAATAGTAACTAAACCTTTTCTGATGAAAAGATGTCAAAAATTATTATGGATCCAAAGTTTTTAGGCGCGATCATAGGGATGAGTTTATTGTGTGGATGCAGTGTTTCCTATTACAATCAATCAGCAGACAAAGATGTGTCCTCTATTCTTTTAGAAAAGGAACAATTGTCAGAGAAATCATTCAAAAAACCATCTGGCTTAGCCGACCAAATAAAACAGGAAACAATGGTGCTTTCTTTAAAAGAGGCGCTTATTCTGGCGGCAAAAAATAATCATGATTATCAAAGTGCAAAAGAAGATGTATACCTTTCTGCGTTAACACTGACATATCAGAGATATCTTTATGGGGTTCAAAGGGATATAACCGGTTCTGTGGACTGGCATTCAGAAGATGGCAAAGAAACGATAAATCAAAATCTTAATCTATCTCTGGTTAAATGGCTTGCCACAGGAGCAGAGATAACCTTTGATGTTGGCCAATATCTTATGAAATACCTTACTGGTTCAAAAGAAAACGCATACCAAAATGCGATGGAATTGAACATTTTTCAGCCACTTTTCCAGGGCGCGGGAAGACTTGTCGCGAAAGAAAATCTTGTGCAGGCAGAGAGAAATGTTGTTTATCAGATAAGAAGTTTCTTAAGATATCAGAGAGGATTTTCAGTGGATGTCGCCAGCAAATATTTTTCAATTATTCTTGCCAGAAGCAATCTTGATAATTACTGGAAAAACTATCTTTTTTTGAAGGATACCAGAGAAAGAATTGAAATGCTTGCTGCGGCGGGACGACTGCCTCCGTTGCAGGCAGACCAGGCAAAACAGAATGAATACCGAGCATATCAGCAGTGGATAGAGGCTGGAAATAACTACAAAGAGCTGGAGGATAGATTCAAGATATTTTTAGGGCTTTCACCAGAGGTTGTTATTGTTCTTGATGATCAATTTCTTGATTATTTTCTTAACAACGGCATAACCCCGGTAAATACCGATACAGAAAAAGCCATTTCGTATGCCTTACAACACCGGCTGGATTTATTGACATCATTTGATAATGTTGATGACGCAGAAAGAAACCTTGAGATTGCGAAAAATTTTCTTCGCTCAAAGATAAATCTTACAGGCAATGTTTCTTCCTCAACGGAAGAAAAATCAAAAATAGATTTAGAATTCAAGCAGCCATCATATTCTGCCGGTATTGATTTTGAGGCGCCTGTTGGTAAAATTTCAGACAGAAACAGATATAAGCAGGCATTGATAAATTTTGAAAGGAAACAGAGAGATTGCACCCTCAAGAGAGAAAATGTAAAACTGGAGATACTTAATTCGTTAAGGTCGCTTGAAGAGGCATATCAGAGTTATATTATTCAAAAGACCAGTTTAGACCTTGCAACACGAAGGGTTGAAAGTACGGATTTAATGCTTCAAGCCGGAAGGGCAACAACAAGAGACCTTCTTGAAGCTCAGGAATCATATCTGCAGGCAAAAAATTCTTTATCATCCGCGATTGTTAATTATCTTGAGTCGTATCTTAATTTTTTAAGAGATACAGAACAACTTCAAATTGATAATAGCGGGGTATGGAAAGGGGACCTTTATGAGAAAATTGTCGGTGAAGATGCCACGGATTCTTAAAAACAAAATATTCCTTTTACTTGTGGGCTTAATAGCGATAGGATTGATGCTTAATTCAGTACAACAAGGCAAGAGAAGGCTTAATGAGTTTCTTACCACGCAGGTAAAAAAGAAGAACCTTGTTATTTCTGTTATTGAAGGAGGAAATCTTACGGCATTAAAATCCCAGAAGATTGTTAACATGGTTCCCGGCCAGAGAACAATACTTGATGTCGTTCCGGAAGGAACCCGTATTACAGAAGAGGATGTAAAAAACGGGAAGATTCTGATATTGCTGGATTCAAAGGATATTGAAAACGACCTTGACCAGCAAAAGATAAGCCTTGAAACAACATATGCATCCTTGAAGGAAGCAGAAGAAAATCTTGAGATACAGAAAAAACAGAATGAAAGCGACCTGAACCAGGCGCAGCTAAAGGTGACATTTGCAATGATGGATATTGAAAAATATTTCGGCTCTACCATTGCCTCGCGGGTGTTGAACGGAAAGGAGAAACCAAATTGTTCTGAACTATTAAAAGACGCCCAGATTGGCGGGGAATTATTAAACAAAAAACGGCAACTTGAGAATAAGATTGACCTGGCAAAAGAAGAGCTTGCCAGGGCCCAGGACACAGTGGATTGGAGTACCAAACTTGCTGAGAAGGGGTATGTGACAAAAAGTGAACTTGAGGCAGATAGGCTTGCGCTTCAACAAAAAAACGTAGCCCTGGAACAGGCAAAACTGGACTACCAATTGTTTATTGATTATGATTTCCCAC
>CAZSTE010000064.1:0-5998 GCA_964609735.1 uncultured bacterium | reverse complement strand
GATCTTTCCACAATCAATGTAGATTTCGCTACAAGGCCCGCAGGGCCCTGTTTCTCCTGCAGGTCCCCAGAAATTATCTTCTTTACCCAGGGGAATAATCTTATGTGCAGGCAGAAATCCTTTCCATATATCCAATGTTTCTTTATCTTCAAAGTAATAAGAAGCCCAAATTTTTTCCTGGTTTATTTTCATCTGTTTTGTTATAAACTCCCATGCCCATTCTATTGTTTCTTTTTTAAAATAATCGCCAAAGGAAAAGTTTCCGAGCATTTCAAAAAAGGTATGATGCCTACCGCTTATGCCAATTTTTTCAAGATCGCTGTCCTTGCCTCCTGCGCGCAAACATTTTTGACAGGATGCTGTTTTTGTGTAAGGAATTGGATCGTCTGTTGCCCAGAATTTTTTAAACTGAACCATTCCTGCATTTGTAAAAAGAAGTGTAGGATCGTCAAAAGGAATAAGACTGCTGCTTGGAATAATTTTATGCCCTTTTTCCTCAAAAAATTTTAAATATATCTCACGAATTTCTTTGCTATTCACGGTATTTCTCAATGAGTTTTTCTATGGTTTTTTCGCTAAATCCCCTACTTTTTAACCTTGATATTGATTGCACTGGGGATTTCTTTTTAATTGATTTTAAGACATTTTCTGCTAATGTATATTCTAAACCTTCCGGATATGTTTTGGCAAGAGTAGTGGATATGATGTTTTCAGGAATGCCATGGAGAGAAAGAATATTATGGATATAGCCAATGCCTTTTTTTTTTCTTATATATTTTTCTATCAGTATTGTGCAATACCGGTAGTCGTCCACAAATTTTTTTGTTTTAAGATAATCAATCACCTCAGCAATTTCTTTTTTGCCGTAGCCCTTTTTCTCAAGAAATAACCTTAATGTTGACTCAGAACTTTCAGCGATGCGCAACCGTTTAAGAGCATCCTTCACAATATCGCTGTGTTTATTCACCTTTGACGATACAGAAACGATTGTTTCGTTCCTGAAAAATCCATATTGTTGCGGAAGATTTTTTATCAATCTTACCTATCGCATCCTGAAAATCTTTTAGACCCGAAATGCTATATTCATTAATCTTTCTTATAACTGTGCCGGTTGTTATTTCACATTCATCTGCGGGAGAACCCGGTTCAACATTTATAACAATTACACCCTTAATAGATACGGGAATATTAAATCTTTTTCTTAAATCATCCGTTACATCAGCCACTGTAAGGCCTCTCCATGAGTGTTCAATTTTTGTAGGAACAGATGCCACAATGGTTTCATCCGCAGGCCTTTCTGCGATTTTTATCGAGATGGCGATTTTTTTCTTATCCCTCCATACCCCAAGGGTTACAGTTTCACCTACCTTTGTATTTTCAACCTTGTTTTGTAGGTCTTTTACATCAGAAACAGGGGTATTGTTAAATTCCAGAATGATATCTCCTGCTTTAAGCCCTGCTTTTTCTGCTGGCGAATCGGCTATTACATCGGATACAAGGGCGCCTTTTGTGTCTTTAAGTCCAAAGGATGCAGCAAGTTCTTCTGTAAGACCTTGGAGATAAATGCCAACAAATCCCCTTGTAACCTTTCCTGTTGATTTTAATTCCCTAAATACCTTTTTTGCAATATTTATTGGAATCGCGAATCCGATATTTTGCGCGACATATGGGGCAATAATTGCTGTATTTATTCCTACAACCTCTCCTTTTATGTTTACAAGGGGTCCGCCGGAATTTCCAGGATTTATTGCCGCGTCTGTTTGAATAAAATCCTCATAAGGGCTTGTTCCAAGAACACTTCTTCCCTTAGCGCTGATAACCCCTACTGTTACGGTTTCTTCCAATCCCATAGGATTGCCAATGGCTATTGCCCATTCTCCAACCTCAATTGTGTCAGAATCTCCAAGTATAGCCGTTGGAAGCTTTCTATTTGCATCTATTTTAATAAGGGCAAGGTCTGTTCGAGAATCTGTTCCAACAATTTTCGCTTCATAGTTCCGGTTATCGTTCATAAGTTTTACAAGCACCCTGTCTACTCCCTGAATTACATGATTGTTTGTCAGGATATATCCATCTTCGTCAACAATAAATCCAGAACCGAGTCCTTCCTGTTTTTTCTTAAAGGTTTTTGGCTCATTTTGCCTTGGAAAACCAAAGTTTTCAAAAAAATTGCTAAAGAAATCATCGCCAAACGGATTCCAATATTTATAGGTGATTGTTTTTTCCGTTGTTATCATCACAACAGCCGGTTTAATCGTTTTTGCAACCTGTACAAAAGCATTTTGCAGGGAATATGCGCCCTGTGAGTCAACAATCTGAATGGGTTTTGCCGGTATGAAATTTGTTTGGTTGTTTATTGTATAGATGCCAGCAAAGGCAAGACATCCTCCAATAATTCCTGTTATTATACCTGTTATTATTAATTTTTTACTTTCCATAATACCTCCCTGATTTATTTTGTTAATCCGGTATTAGCATATTACTACCATTTTAGATGCAGAAAATGAAAGAAGGTTTATCTCATCCAATTTTCTAAACCCTGGATTTTATTTTTACCCACTTGCCAAGTTTTATTGAATTTTCAACCGCATCCAGTATTTCCTGACATTTAACCCCATCTACAAAATTTGGCGTGGGTAGGTGTTTTTTTCCAAACCCGTTCATAATGTCGGCCACCATATTGATAAATGATTCACCATATCCAATAATATGACCAGCAGGCCACCAGTTTTCCACATAAGGATGCGAAGGATCTGTTGCGATAATTGTTCTGAATCCCTGAATGCAGGCGGGATCATCAACTGAATAATATTGGAGTTCATTTAATCGTTCAAGATTAAACACAATGCTACCCCTGCTGCCGTTTATTTCCCAGTATTGATAATTTTTTCTTCCCGGCGCAAATCTTGTGGCTTCAAATGAACCAATGGCTCCATTGGCAAATTGCGCAAGAAATATGGTTGCGTCATCCACATCAACCCTGCCTTTTTTATTTGATTTTTCTGTTACAACAATACCTGTGGTGAGATAATTTTTTTCAACAAGCAGGGGCCTTTCTTTTATAAATGTTTTATTGATACCAATTACCTGGTCAAATTCTCCAACAAGATATCTTGTCATATCGATAAGATGGGCATTCAGGTCTCCATGAGCGCCCGAGCCCGCTATTTTTCTTTGAAGTCGCCATGCCAGAGGCGCCTCAGGGTCTAAAAGCCAATCCTGGAGATATACAGCCCTTACATGGTATATCGTTCCAAGGTTTCCTTCGTCAATCAGTTTTTTTGCAAGAGCCGTTGCTGGAAGTTTTCTATAATTAAAACAGATGGCATGCTTTACATTGTTTTTTTCAACCGCTTCAAGCATTTGATATGCTTCTTTTAATGTGCTGGCAAGCGGTTTTTCGCAGAAAACAAATTTTCCCGCTTTGGCTGCCGCAATGGCAATATCTTTATGTTCATTGGGAGGGGTTGTTATATCAACCATGTCGATATCGTCTCTGTTGATAATTTTTTTCCAATCAGTCGTTCTTTCTTGCCACCCAAATTTTTCCTGAGCTATTGAAAGTGGGGTATCATGTCTTCCACATATGATTTTCATAACAGGAATTGCTGGAAGGTCAAAAAACAAACCCACATCTTTATAAGCATGGGAATGGGCCTTGCCCATAAACTTATACCCTATAAGTCCAACATTTACCTGTTTTTTGCCCATAATTTCCTCCCTTATTTATTTTTTTCTGTTTCAGATACTGGTTTTTTTTCTAACCCAGAGACCTGTCTGATTTTTTTAATCAACTGTGTAAAAAGTTCGGGATTGTCTTTAAGGGATTTTACAGCATTGTCTTTTCCATGTCCTAGAACCTTTTCATTAAAATAGTAGTGATTCCCCTTTTTTTCTATTACACCTGTTGAAAGTCCAGCGTCAATTGCAGACGCCTGGTGTGAAACGCCTGAATCAAAAAGTATATCAATCTCCGCTTCTTTGAAGGGCGGGGCAACCTTATTTTTAACAATTTTTGTTCTTACCCTTATTCCGTAAAGGTTTCCATCGCTGGTTTTTAAATTTTCAATTCGTCTTACCTCTAATCGAACCGATGAATAGAATTTTAACGCCCTTCCTCCTGGCGTTGTTTCTGGATTGCCGAAAAATACGCCGATTTTTTCTCGCACCTGATTGATAAATACCGCAGCAGTTTGCGATTTGCTTATATAGCCGGTTAATTTTCTGAGGGCTTGAGACATAAGACGGGCTTGCAGTCCCATAACAGAATCTCCCATTTCTCCTTCAAGTTCAGCCCGTGGAACAAGCGCTGCCACAGAGTCAATAACCACTACGTCAATAGCATTGCTTCTTATAAGGGATTCAGCTATTTCAAGTGCTTGTTCCCCTGTGTCGGGTTGACTGATTAAAAGTTCATTCAGATTTACGCCAAGTTTTTGAGCATATGTGGGGTTTAATGCGTGTTCAGCATCAATAAACGCTGCCTGGCCTCCTGCTTTTTGGGCTTCAGCAATAACCTGAAGGGCAAGTGTGGTTTTTCCAGAGGATTCCTGTCCAAATATTTCTGTAATTCTACCTCGTGGTATGCCTCCAACCCCCAATGCAATGTCAAGTGAAATTGCGCCTGTTGGAATTGCATCAACCTCAAGCCTGGTTTTTTCTCCGAGCTTCATTATAGAGCCCTTGCCAAAATTTTTTTCAATCTGTTCAATTGCCATTGAAAGGGCCTTTTCTTTATCCATTTTTACTTCCTCCAAGGGTTATGGTTTCCAGCTCTTTGTATATTGGTCCATCAGAATAAAGTATTGATTCAAAAATTGTAATATTTTTCACAGCCATTTTACCCCAGATCTTATTTTGAAACTTTTTTTCAAGATTGTCCACTACGCCGGGCATAAGAGGTAATTTTACCCTTCCAACAGTGATATGGCCCTGAAATGGTTTTTTTTCAGGCTGGATATTGATTCTTTTCGCGCTATCTTCTGTGGTTTTGTAAAGCTCTAAAAGGTTTTTATTCTGACAGATTCCAACCCAGATGACCCGCGCCCGTTTTTTGTCAGGGAAAAATCCTATGCCCGATATTTCTACTGTAAAAGGTGAAATTCTTGAAACTGAATCTTGAAGATTTTTAACAAATTCGCGATATAAATTGTTTGAAATGTTGCCAAGGAATTTAAAGGTTATATGTAAGTTTTCTTGTCGCACAATTTTTATTCGGTCCTTATACTGCTGAAGTGTCAACAACAATTCTTCCAATGATTTAATTATGTTGTCTGCGATTTTTATACCAGAAAAAGCCCTCATTATTTTTTATTTAATATTTGTTCAAGCCAGCTTTTTACAATATCCTTTGCGCCAAGTCCAAATGCAAGGGTAAAAGCAAGGGCTCCGCATGCAAGAAGAATATTAAACACCGAGGTTACAAAATTTTCTGCTATTCCTATTTCTTCAAGAGCCAAAACAATACCAAAAACTATTATCGTAATTTTTGTTATTTTTCCAAGGATATAAGATTTTTCAACCCCGGCGTTTCCTGCCGCGGTGTTTACAACACCTTCAACAATATTTCCCACCAGGAGAGATGCTATAAAAAGAATTAAACCGATGATTATCTTTGGGATAAAAGAAAACAGACTTTCAATGACAGTGGAAGGAATAGGGACTCCTGCAACATTGATTGAGAGAAAAACAACAATGATGATAAATACCCAGTAGATAATGCCTGCAAGAAACTCTGATGGTTCTTTTGTTATCTGTCCTTTGAGAAGTATTTCTCTAAAGCCGGAATCTTCCACCAGTTTATCAATTTTTAAAAGCTTCAAAAATTTTGTTATAAGGATTTTGAAAACCTTGGCAATAATCCAGCCGATAATAAAAACAAGCAAACCAAATATAAGTTTTGAGATAACAATCCAGAAACGATTTATAAGCTGTTTTGTTGGCTCTAAAAAGGTTTCCATTTTTTATAACATTCCTTTTGTGATATTACATTTTGTTT
>CAZSTE010000063.1:0-6044 GCA_964609735.1 uncultured bacterium | reverse complement strand
GCGGCACCTCAATTTCTTCACCATTTTGATTCTTTGCTTTTAATGGCGGCATTTCTGATGAGGCAGGCATATAATTTACAATAAAATTCAGCAATTCTTCAATACCGATCTGGCTTATTCCGGAACCCAAAAAAACAGGAATCAGTGTTTCATTTATAATACCGGCGCGGATAGAGCAGGAGATTTCTTCCTGCGTAAGCTCTTCCCCTCCAAGATATTTTTCCATAAGATTATCATCTGTTTCAGCAATGGAATCGAAAAGATTTTGGACCAGGTCCTGTAATTCCTCTTTTTTTTGATTTTCCACATCAAGTAAATTAAAGAGTGATTGAAGTTTGCCTCCAGAAAACACAGGCGCAACCATGCACACAGCTTTTTTACCAAACAAATCTTTTAGTTGATTCATCAGTGTTGGAAAATCAAACTGTTCAGAATCAAGCTTGTTAATAAAAACGATGACAGGCAATTTCTTTGATTTCAAAAGATGCCAGGCCTTTTCTGTCCCCACCTCTATCCCATTATCAGCAGCAATATTGATAATTCCGATATCAACCGCTTCAGCGGCTGAGATTTGTTCCCCAATAAAATCCATATATCCAGGGCAATCCACAATATGACAGGTTGCTTTCCCCCATTGAAAATAGGCAACAGACAGATTTGTGCTCATCAACCGACGTTTTTCTTCTTCCTCGTAATCCATGGTGGTATTACCCTGATTAATATCTCCCATTCTGTCAATTGCTCCTGCCTTAAAAAGTATCGCTTCAGAAAGAATTGTCTTGCCTGACCGACTATGTCCAAAAAGCCCAAAATTATAGATAGAAGCCATTCATATCCTCCATAGGTTTGGAAATTCTTATGGGTTTGATATTATTATATCATAAAAATTGCCCACAAATGGCAATATTGTAAAATAAGTGAAATTGCAGGGATTGGAAATACAGAAAACACCTCCTAAAATCCATGTGTCTGTTTTAAAGAATCATCATTTTCTTGTGATAAAAACAACCAAATTTGACTGAAATTTTATAAAAATGTTAAAATTAAAAATATGGAAAAATCAGAAAAACAAAAAAATATAGAACTTCAAAAAGAGATTCAAACCCTTAAAGAGAATCTTGAAAAAGCCCACCAGGAACTTGATAATACAAAAAAAATTATACAATCGCCTTTGCCACAGTCTGAACAAAAATGGCAATTCATATTTGACTCAATGGCTGATGCAATATGTCTTGTTGATTCTAACTGTAAAATAATACGATGCAATATGTCAATGCTAAACCTTTTTGGCAAACCCTCTGAACAGATTATAGGTAAACATTTTGACCTTATTAAGATTGATGATAACCTCCACAACTCAATAAAAAAACTTTTTCAAGGATTCAAACAAACAACAACACAGCAATATGAAATCGTTAAAATCAATCAATCATACTATAAAATTACCCTTACCCCTATCGCAGGGGAAAAACAGGATGAGTCCGGAGCGCTTATTATTATACGAAATATTACCCCTTTGAAGGAAATAGAAGAAACCCTTAAAGAAAGCTATACACAACTCCACAGAACCCTTGAGGGGACAGTCAGCGCTCTTATTACAACCATTGAAAAAAGGGACCCGATGACAGCCGGACATGAAAAAAGGGTCGCAATACTTGGCAAGGCAATTGCATTAAATATGGGAATGACTGATAAGCAAGCAGAAGGCATTCTTTTTGCCGGAATGCTTCATGATATAGGTAAAATCGCGGTGCCTTTGAAAATTCTAAATAAACCCGAAAAATTAGACAATTCTGAATATAACCTGGTAAAATTACATCCGTTAATTGGTTATGAAATATTAAAAAAGGTTGAATTCCCCTGGCCAATTGCAGAAATGATTTTACAACACCATGAAAGATTAAATGGCTCTGGATACCCAAAAGGTCTTACAAAAGACGGGATTATATCAGAAGCCAAAATTCTTTCTGTCGCTGATGTTTTTGAGGCAATGATATCCAATAGGCCTTATAGAGTCGCAAAATCAATTTCCGAAGCGATTAGTGAAATACAGCAATGTAATATGCTGTTTGATAAAAAGGTTATTGATGTATGTGTGGATCTTTTTACAAACAAAAATTTTGCATTTGAATAATCATTTATCTTTTTGTCTTATTAAATCCTTGTGTGAAATCTTCCCATCACGGAATAAAAACTAGATTTCAATGATTGGGCTGGCTGAAATCAGAAGAGATTCCGGCAACACCTACTCTCCCGCTCACTTTCGCGAGCAGTACCATCGGCGCCAGAGGGCTTAACGGCCGTGTTCGGGATGGGAACGGGTGTTTCCCCTCGGCTATGGTTGCCGGAAGTATTATGATAATCTATTTATATTTTTCTGTCAAATCTGCAAATCTCTATCCTGAAAAACACAACCATCAAGCTGTACACCATTTTTATTGCTGAATTACACGCAATAACACACCCGGCCCTTGTTCCGGATATGGTCGCAACATCATTCACAATTTTCAAATGGAGCGACAATTTTCCCTGTTTGTGAACCTTGATCTGCTGCTTCAGCAATCCCTATAACCCTTCTTGATTGCTCTGGTTTTACAATCAGTTCTTCATTCGTCAAAAGATGGTCTGCGATATTTATGTAATATTCTGTGGAACCATATCCAGCAAGGGTAATCATCACAACACCTTCCTGCCTTATTTCCGAGACGTAACTTACAAGAATAATCCTATCGGCTGATTCCCAAAATATTTTAATTGCTCCTTTTGTTCCAAATATTTTCCATTTTGGTTATGGCTGTAATTGAAGAAATCATAAAATTTGCTGTGGCACCGTTTACAAATCGTATCATTGCCTATCCATGGTTTTTGTTTGAAACAGAAAGCCATGCCCTTTTCTGAAAATCACCATATATGCCGACAATTTTTGCTGGGACAGATTTAAAATCTAATCAATAAAATGCACTGCCCAATTATGCATCGCAGCGCCACTTATTTTTTTGTCAGAATGCCACCAATATTTTGAATGAGAAAAGGAACCAATAAAATATTCTATATAAAAAATTTTTCAGCACTTAATCGTTTGCTCTTTTTGTTTTTCCCCCGCAACACCATGCCATTGATCTGAGAATAATCTTTCTGAGATTACAATTCTTCCAGGTATAGGTGCAACCTCCCGGAGCAACAAAAACGAATCTGCCATTTCCATATTCAATAGAATACCGCCTTTGAAACATTGTTAATGCGGGTATAATAAAATCCATCGATTAGAATGAAGTTTGATGGCAATCTTGTTGTTATATAGTGTTGTTTATCCTTAATAAAAACAGAAAATTGTGAATATCTTTATTCTCAACCATCTTATATTTTTTTCTTTTAATGAAGCCACAATTTCTGTGTTTGAATCCATTTCAAAAGAAAATCTGCCATAAAGGGTTAATAAATTGTGCATGTCAGGATTGATTGATTTTGTAAACCTTGATTGCAAAATCCTTATGTAAATCCGGCAGCTGAAAGACAACGGTGCCATCATTTTTTATCTGCTTTGTTTCTGTAATTGTTCCCTTATAGGTATCCCAGAATTCTATCATATAATCCCCGGAAATCAGCCCCTCAATTGAACATGTATTGTTTTTTGTTAAAAGAGGATCTGTATCCAATGGCGGACGACTCAATCGATCCTCTTTATAAATCCAGATAAGCGCCCTGGCCTCGCCAGCCATACATAGATATTTGATTTTATTTGAATTTTCTCCTGAAATTATTATATTTTTTGGTTGCAACTGGATACGCAATCTATCCTCTGTTGACATATAATTTGCAAGGGCCTTGTAATAAAAATAACAATTATTTTCTTCAATATAATTATGCCACCAATATAACGGAACCGCTGCAAATGGAAGATGGCATGCTGCCCATATGCCGTTATGAATATCCGCCTCAAGAAGCAATAGAGCTCCCGCATTCCAGTTACCTCCATATTCAGAAATAAAATGCGGCTTGTTAAATCTTGCATTAAAATTAACAACCCGTTTAACAGCCTCAACGATATTGTCGCCAGCCCCATAGTAACCATTTGTAAGTACATAATCAACCTGTGAAAGCTTAAAAACAGGACTATCATAAAGACCTGTGTAATGGCCTGTTATCATATGATTCCAGGGATCAATCTGAGCAAGGTAGTCCCCGATTTCCGCATACCAGTTTGTAAGTATATCCTTCTTAAAAAATGCTCCATTTTCGCCGATAAGGTCCATTTCATTTACAAGCTCCCACGAAAAAATATTTGGGCTATATCCCCATCGTGCCACAATATATCTTAATCTTTTCTTAAATAATGTTTTTGCGCGCTCGTCCGTAAAAAATTCTTCTGGAGAATTAAGAAATCCTCCGTTTTTTATGTTGTATGGGCTATCCTGCCATTCCTGATCGCAATAGGTACTAACAGCGCCATGATTAATAAGTAGCAACTGAATGAAAATATTTCTTTTTTCGGATTTTTCAAGAATCCAATCAATCTTCCAGGCATTTCGCATATTATATCGTAGCAACCCCTCATAAAATTCATAGCCCTTTTTCCATTCAATAGCAAGCCACCATGCAGACATCCATGTTTCAAAAAAATTCTCTTTATTTGCTTCCATATCGGAAAGCCATGTGTCAAAATTTACTGTGCCTGTTTGAGCTGCAAGAGGTTTTCCTGTTATTTGTGAGTATCTATTATCGCTTAATGAACGGATATTATGGCCTATGGGATAAAAAAATGTTCCATCGTCAAATTCAAAATACCTGTTATCCTTTTTGCTTGTTTGAATAAACCCATGATTTCGGGATGGAATTGCCTTGAATATCATTTGCTGTGTAGATATTATTTCGCTTCCTTTGTCTATTGAGGCAACAATGTGAAATTTGTAGACACCCTGTTCGCAGGGAGAAAATCTTATTTTCCATTGAGGAATTCCCTGAGGTTTAAGATTATCCTGCCCCTTTGCTCCGAGCCCAGCAAAATAAAAATCCTGATAAAAAAATCCAGGCACACGGATTTCTTTACCTGAGGGAGAAATAAAATATCCATCAATGGCAATGCAGTCGGGATCAAAAGGATTTTCAAAATAAACAGCTGTTTGAAAAGATATTTCAAATCTTTCATACACAGGAATTTCCGTTGAATTAAATCTAACAGAAGAAAATAAAACAGGAGACAACCGGATATTATCAATATAAATTGTTTGGGAAAATTTTTCATCGCTTACAAATTTAATACCGATTTCTTTTATTTCATCTAAGGAATATTGATTCCATGGCTTTTTATGTCCTTTTGGGATCAGATCAAGGCTGGAACCGGAAATATTGATTGATACCTTGTTTATGCCGTAGTTGACAATTTTTTGGTTTGTCTGATACCAAAGCCATTCCTTGTCTTTAATATACACAAAAAACCTTATCTGTGATATGGGTGTTTCAGTAACAATCATATCAAAACTCAATGATTGATATCCATTCCATGTTTCATTAAGTAAAACTTTTATGCCTGTTTCTCCTGGAAAATTTGCTGAAAGCTTCAGACACCCGGTATTTTCTGTTGCATGCTCCCTGTCTATTTCTATGGTCGCTGATGCTGAGGAATCTTCTATAAGGGTCCATCCGCATGTATTCTGTTCAAAATCAAAAAGGACTCTTGCGGGAAGACCGTTTCCATTTGATATATGGAAAAAGAATAAAAACCCTAATATAAGGAAAATCTTCATTGTACGGTGATAAGTTCTCATATTTTGCTTTGGATATCTATTCAAGATTTGTATTACCATATTAATAAATCCTATATTAAAAATAAAATTTAAAAAGATGTTATCCCGCGCAATTTATATTCTACTACTATACTACAATATAAATATCTATTATCAAGTTATCAACCATCACAAGCAGAGGCCATAGGCAATTTCTGCGATACTTTGACATCATTGATGAGCAAGGATATAATTATTTGATAAATGGGGCCGTAGTTCAGCGGATTAGAATGCCGGACTGTCGATCCGGAGGTCGCGGGT
>CAZSTE010000062.1:0-6284 GCA_964609735.1 uncultured bacterium | reverse complement strand
CAAGCCATTTTCATGAAAGAGGTAACATACATCCTGCCACAAAAATATTTCAGGCAATAAGAATTTATGTTAACAACGAACTTGAAAATCTTTCCGCAGGGCTTAAGGCAGCATTGAAGGTTTTACCCTCCGGAGGAAGAATCATTGTAATTTCATATCATTCTCTTGAAGATAGGATTGTAAAAATTTTCATGAAAACCACCCCAAATGTAAAAATGTTACTAAAAAAACCGATTGTTCCCGCCGCTGATGAGAAAAAAAACAATCCCAGCGCAAGAAGTGCAAAAATGCGGGTGGCGGAGGTGATATCTTGAAAAATAGGAGAATTCTTCCCCAATGGATTTCAAATCTTATATGTATATCCGGTTTTATTTTTTGTTATTTAATCCTTTATTGCAAGATGATGGCTATTGGGTATCAGGTTTCAGAAATGGAAAAGCAACTACAGCAACTTAAGGGTTGGAATCAATACTACCGAGGCCAGCTTCTCAGGGAAACGTCTTTTGAAAAGGTTAAGCATCGTGCTGAACAGTTTAATCTTTCTCTTGAAATACCTGATAAATGGAGAATTGTAGAGCTTCAAAAAGCAGAAAATGCGAATGGAGAAATCACAAATTATGCGAATGCGCAGGAGAAAAACTGAAACCAGTCAATTTGTGAAAAGACAGAGATTTGTTGAGGCATGTTTAATCATTATATCGGTAGCGATTATCGCCAGGCTTTTTTCACTGCAGATTGTTTTTTATCAAAAATATGTTGCACTGGCGGATAAAACCCAATATATAAAGAAAACAATTTCTGTGCAAAGGGGCACCATATATGATAGAAATGGAAGTGTTCTTGCCATGGACGTCCCAACGAAAACCCTTTATATGGATACGAAAAATATTGATGATGTCAGCCAAACCGCAAAAGCGCTTGCCTCTATTTTGAAAATTCCAGCCAGGGATATAGAAATAAAGCTTACACAACAGCGATATCCACTTATAAAAAGAAAACTCAGTATTGCAGAATATTCCGCTATTGAAAAAGAAAAAATAAAGGGGGTTGTTTTTGAAGACGATTATCAACGGATATATCCTAAGGGACATTTGGCATCCCATGTAATAGGTTTTGTTAATATCGACGGCGTTGGATTGGAAGGTGTAGAACTTTCATATAATGATGTTCTGTCTGGAGAAACCGGTATTGTTGAAATATTGCGGGACGGAAGAGGCAGATATTTAAGTTCTCTGGGAAAGATTATCTCCAAGCCATCAAAGGGAAAGGATATTTATTTAACCATTGATGAACATGTTCAAGAGATTGTTGAAGAAGAAATTGAAAGATGTTGGGAATTAACCAGGCCAAAAAAAATCAGTGTTATTGTGATGTGTCCTAAAACTGGGGAAATTCTTGCCATGGCCAATAAGCCGTATTATGACCCAAATGAACCTGGCAAATATCCGGTTGAGTATAGGAAAAACCCTTGTATTACAGACATGTTTGAGCCGGGCTCCATTTTTAAGATTATAACCGCCGCCAGCGCCATTGAAGAAAAAAAGGTAAGGCCTGACGATATCTTTAATTGCGAAAGAGGAAAATGGTATATCCGCGGGCATATTCTTCATGATTCGCATCCATACAACTCCCTTAATTTTGAGGATGTTATTATAAAATCAAGTAATATTGGAACCGTTAAGATTGCTATGAGAATTGGCGAAAACACCCTTTATAATTATATTAAAAAATTTCATTTTGGAGAGCCAACAGGGATAGACCTTTTAGGTGAAATACGGGGTATCGTGAGACCCGTTGACAAATGGTCTGACTATTCAATTACTGCAATTCCAATAGGCCAGGAGGTTGGCATTACCTGTCTTCAAGCAGTCAGGGCAATGGCTGTGTTTGCCAATGGAGGCCAGCTTGTTCAGCCCCATGTTGTTAAAAAAATTGAGCCGCCTGTTCCCTCGCATCCCATCGTTTTTTCAAATTCGGATCCTATTCTTTCTTATGAGACCGTATCAATTATTAATACAATTTTATCAAAGGTTGTTGGAGAAGAAGGTACAGCCACAAAGGCGCACATTGCCGGCTATAAAATATGCGGTAAAACAGGAACAGCCCAGAAGGTTGAAAATGGGAGATATTCTCATACAAAGTTTGTTGCTTCCTTTTTAGGGTTTTTACCTCTATCCGACCCAAGGGTTGTGATTCTGGTAAATATTGATGAGCCAAAAGGCGCCTATTACGCAGGAACTGTTGCAGCCCCGGTTTTTAGGGAGATTGCCTGGCGCACAATGCAATACATGCATATTCCTCCTGAAACCAATTCAATTATTCTTACACGACTGGAAAACAATGAAGATAAAAGAGCTGATTAAAGACATAAGGTTTGTAAAACCGCAGGAGATTTTAAATTATGAAATAACCGGCCCGGTATTTTACGATTCGCGCAAGGTTATTCCCGGAGGAATTTTTGTTGCAATCCATGGCAACAATGCAGACGGAAACGCTTTTGTTCAGGAGGCAATTCAGCGGGGAGCCGTTATCATTGTCACAGAAAAGAAAGACCTTGTTTTACCCTCCGGGGTGGGTCTTATTGTTGTTGAAAATAGCAGAAAGGCCCTTGCAGAGATTGCCGCGACTTATTATGCGAATCCATCAAAAAATCTCAAACTTGTTGGTGTAACAGGAACAAAAGGAAAAACAAGTACCGCGGTAATCTTAAAGAAAATTTTTGAAGCCTCTGGATGCTCCACAGGTCTTATTGGCACCATCCAGTATGAAATAGGTCGACGAATAGTTCCCTCAATAAATACAACCCCTGAATCAATAGATATCCAAGCCCTTTTGGATGATATGGTAAAGGCCGGTCTTACGCATGCGGTTATGGAGGTTTCTTCCCATGCCCTTGATCAGGGTCGGATTGAAGGAATAAATTTTGATGCAGGAATTTTTACAAACATCGCCAAGCATGAACACCTTGATTATCATAAAAGCTTTATAAATTATCTCAATACAAAACTAAAATTTTTTTCCCACTATTTGCCAAAAAGCGAAAAAAACAGCAAACTTGCTGTGATCAATATTGACGATAGATATGCCCGAATGTTTATAGATACAGCAAAAAAAAATAATCTAAATGTTATTACCTATGGCATATCAAAAAAAGCCGAATGTTATGCCGAAAATTTTTCTTTTGATAGAACCGGCACATCCTTTACTGTAAAGGGCAAAAAATTCTCAACAAGGCTTCTTGGGTTTGGGAATCTTTATAATTGTCTTGCTTCTATCGCAACTGCCTATGGTTTTGGAATAGATTTGGAGGTAATTGCCTCAGCGCTTATGAATATAACAAACATCCCTGGAAGGATGGAATTTATTGATGTGGGCCAACCATTTACCATTGTTGTTGATTATGCGCATACCCATAATGCCCTTGAAGACCTTTTGAAAACAGTCAGGCATTTAAAACCCAAAAGAATTCTTATTGTTTTTGGTTGCGGAGGAGATAGGGACAGAAGTAAAAGGCCGATTATGGGGAAAATCGCATCCCGCCTTGCAGATAAACTTTATATAAGTTCTGATAATCCTCGTAATGAGGATCCTCATCAGATAATATCAGATATATACAAAGGAATTCCGTTTTGGCTTAAAAAAAAATGCGAAATTATTCCTGATAGATATTACGCGATAAAAAAAGCGCTTTGCGATGCAAGAGAAAATGATTGGGTTGTGATTGCAGGAAAGGGGCATGAGCAGTATCAGATAATCAAAAATGTTTTTTATCCATTTGACGATAGAAAGGTTGTTTTTGAATTATTGAAAAAAGGTGACAATCCTGATGGAACCAATCGGCCTTGAAGAGGTTTTAAACTGGACAGGTGGAACCCTGATAAAATTCAATGGCGCCCGGGAGATTATTTTCAAACAAATAAGCACGGATTCCCGTAAGGATTGCAGAAATTCTTTGTTTATTGCGTTGAAGGGGAAAAATTTTGACGGCCATAGATTTGTTTCTGATGCTGTAAAATCCGCAGCGTTAGCCGCCATGGTTGAAGAACCGCTTCCTGATAATATTCCTCAGATTATTGTTAAAAATAGTATTAAGGCGCTTGGGGACCTGGCTAAAAATTATAAAAGAAAATTTTGCTGTGTTTTTATCGGGATTACAGGAAGCGATGGAAAAACAACAACAAAGGAAATGTCTGCGCATCTGCTTGCTTCAATGTTTAACGTGTGTAGCAATCAGGGCAATTTCAATAACGAAATTGGATTGCCTTTAAGCATTTTTAATATCTCAAAACAAACCGAGATTGGAATTTTTGAACTCGGGATGAATGGCCCTGGGCAATTAAGATATCTTGGCAATGTCCTTCAACCGGATATTGCAGTGATAACCTCCATAGGTTATGGGCATCTTGGCTTTTTCAATAACCGCGCCGCTCTTGCACATGCAAAGGCAGAAATACTTGAAAATCTTTCTATCGACGGATTTGGAATTTTTAACAGGGATAATGATTTTCAGAATATCCTGAAACAAAAAGGAGTCTTTCTAAAAACTGTTGGTTTTGGGCCTCTATGCAATTTCCGAGGTTTTATAACCAGCTACAATACAGATTCATTTAATCTTCAGGTTAATGGCTGGGAAAATGTCAATTTTCGCATAAATTCCTGGAATGGAGCAATCGCATATCCTGCGCTTTTTTCCCTGTTTATTGCCGAATATTTTGGGATTCCAAAATCACATCTTCCGTCGCTGGTAAATAATTTTGTCCTTATAAACGGCAGGGGCAAAATGAGAATAGTCGACGGCGTAAAAATATTTGATGAAAGTTATAATGCAAACCCAGGTTCCTTAAAAACAGCCCTTAGATATTTTGCGCTCCAGAAGGCGAAAAGGAAAATTGTGGTTATTGGCGCAATGGGAGAACTTGGAAAATGGAGCAGATTTTACCATAAAAAGCTTGGTGATATGATACAAAAACTTGATTTTGATTTTGTATTCACCATTGGCGAGGATGCTTGTATTATTTCGAAATTGGTTAAAAAAAAGGGAATGCATTTTGATAATCTTCAGGAGATGACTGAATATATAAGCGGATTTGTAAAAGCCGGAGATGCAGTACTTGTTAAGGGATCAAGAATGAATAATCTTGACCTTCTTGTTGAACATCTTGTTGAAAAAACGGGGATAAAATGATTTACCTTCTTGTGCCTTATGTGACTGAATTTTTTTCTGGTTTTAATGTTTTTAGATACATTACTGTCAGAACCGTATGCGCCTCGTTGACATCGCTTTTTATATGCCTTTTTTTCTTTCCGCCTTTTATCCGAAAAATGAAACAGTTTTCATCTCCATCCAGACTTTCCCTTCATCAAACCAAGGAAAACACTCCTTCAATGGGCGGGTTGCTTATTGTTTGCAGTATTTTGATTGCAAATTTTTTCTGGGCAGACCTTAAAAATATTTATAACCTTTTGCTTATTATAACACTATGTTGGCTTACGCTTTTAGGCTTTTTTGATGAT
This sequence comes from uncultured bacterium, assembly GCA_964609735.1. GTDB lineage: Bacteria > Ratteibacteria > UBA8468 > B48-G9 > DTJG01 > DTJG01. Next base: position 770 of record CAZSTE010000062.1, on the reverse strand, counting down.
CATCTTAAGCTTATAAAAATGAATTCAAAAGGGTTAAGGCCACTTGGCAAGATTATAGGCCAGATGGGTATTGGGTTTATACTTGGCATGATATTGTATTATCACCCTGTTTTGAATTTTTCATCGTCTCTTTATGTTCCTTTTTTCAAAAATATATCATTTAATCTCGGGCCGTATTATATCTTGCTTACCTGTTTTATTATTGTTGCCACCTCTAATGCTGTAAATCTTACAGATGGTCTTGATGGACTTGCTGCCGGTACAACGCTTATGGTAGCAATTGCCTTTGGATTTATTGTTTATGTGGCAGGAAACGCGGTTTTTTCAAGGTATCTTAATCTGCCACTGGTTTCCGGCGTGGGAGAGACAGCGGTTTTTTGCGGTTCTATGGTGGGTTCATTGCTTGGATTTTTGTGGTATAACTGTTATCCCGCTGAAATTTTTATGGGAGACAGCGGTTCCCTTCCATTGGGGGGCTGTATTGGGCTTTTGTCCATTATAAGCAAACAGGAAATATCATTAATCATTGTGGGTGGAATTTTTGTAATTGAGGCCTTTTCAGTTGTTGTACAGGTTGTTTCCTTTAAAATAAGGGGTAAAAGAATTTTTTTAATGACACCTCTTCATCATCATTTTGAACTTCGCGGATGGAAGGAATCGCAGGTTGTTGTGAGATTTTGGATTCTCGCAATTATTTTTGCGCTTTTTACCCTTGTTACACTCAAAATACGATAAATGGGTTTTCCACCATTGCTTTGTAAGATTTTGTT
>CAZSTE010000061.1:0-6326 GCA_964609735.1 uncultured bacterium | reverse complement strand
GCCAACGATTTCATGCCTGTGAAATGAAACCTTGCCATTTTCAACCCTGAGTGTTTTTGGCTTTCCAATATCGTGTAACAGAGCGGCGATTCTCACAACAGGACTTTTTGTAAGGTTTGCGGTATTATCCAAAACCTGAAGGGTATGTTCAAAAAGTTCCTTGCAGGGATGCAATGTTCTTTTTTCTTTTAATGCTGCGACCTCAGGCAACACAATTTCAAGAACATCTGTTTCATAAAGAAGAACAAAGCCGACACTTGGTTTTTTTGCAGAAATTATTTTGATAATCTCATCGGCAATTCTTTCCTGACTTACAATAAGAAGCCGGCTGGCATTTTTTTTCATTGCCTGCTTTGTCGCTGAATCAATGGTAAAGTTAAAAACAGTGGCAAATCGTATGCCCCTGAGAATTCTTAAAGGATCGTCATAAAATGTCTTATCAGGACAAACAGGTGTTTTAATGATCTTACAACGAAGGTCTTTTTTGCCTTCAAAAGGGTCTATAAATCTATTTGTTATCAAATCTAAAGCCATGGCATTGATTGTAAAATCACGTCTGGCCAGGTCTTCAAGAATTGTAGCAGGTCTTACAAATGGTTTTCTTGATTGATTGTCATAGCTTTCCTTTCTTGCTGTTGCAAATTCAATCTTATTATTTTCCACCTCAATCATTGCTGTACCAAATCTTCCATAGAATATTGGCGATGGATATCCATAGGTTTTTGCAAATTCACGGGCAAATCCCAGGGCATCGTTTTCTACCATAATATCAATATCGTGATTCCTGCGCCGCAAAAACCTATCTCTTAAAAATCCGCCCACAAGATAAGGTGTTATGTGTTGGGATTCTCCAAATCTTTTTATTTGTTCAATAATAACTTCTGGTTTTGTCGTCATGACTATTAAAAAAGTCCAATAACCCTGCCCTTATCGTCAATATCAACATTTGCACCTGCAGGATTTGTTGGAAGCCCGGGCATTGTTCTCATTTTTCCACATAATGGATAAATAAATCCTGCGCCTGCAGAAAGTCGCACATCCTCCACAGGAAGGGTAAAACCTGTTGGGGCACCTTTAAGATTTGGGTCGTGAGAAAGAGAAAGATGCGTTTTCGCCATACATATTGGCAAATTATTAAACCCCCATTTCGTAAACATCTTAATTCTTTCTTCGGCAAGCGGTGAATAAGAAACCTTTTCCGCTCCATAGATTTTTGTTGCAATAATTTCTATCTTTTCTTTTATTGTCTTTTCCAGGGGATAAAGAAAGTTAAAGGTGTAATTCTCTTCGCACGCCTTTACAACAGCTTCTGCAAGTTGTAAACCGCCATTGCCACCCTCTGCCCAAACATTGCTTATCTCTGCCGCCTTTGCACCTGATTCTAAAGCAATCTGTTTTACAAGCTGTATTTCGTTTTCTGTGTCGGCGGTAAATTTATTAATTGCCACAACCGCAGGTATTCCAAACAAAGCAACATTTTTAATATGTTTTATCAGATTTTCAGAACCCTTTTTTATCGCAGGCAAATTCTCCTCAAGAAGTTTTTTATCAATAGGCCTACCGGGTACAACCTTAAACTGCCCACTGTGCATTTTTAATGCCCGTATTGAGCATACAATAACAACACAATCAGGCTTTAATCCGCTGTATCTACACTTAATGTTTGCAAATTTTTCAAATCCACAATCTGCGCCAAATCCGCTTTCTGTAACGACATAATCGGCAAGATGAAGTGCAATCCTATCAGCAATAATTGAACTATTTCCATGTGCTATGTTAGCAAACGGGCCGGCATGAACAAGCACGGGCGTATGCTCAAGGGTCTGCATCAATGTCGGATTGATTGCGTCTTTTAACAAAACTGTCATAGCACCCGCCGCACGCATGTCAGAAGCAGTTACAGGATTTCCATTTTTACTTGTACCAATAATAATGCGCTGAAGCCTTTCCCTTAAATCAAAAATATCGGAAGCCAGGGCAAGAATTGCCATTACCTCTGATGCCACAGTAATATCAAAACCTGTTTCTCTTGGTATGCCATTTTCTTTTCCTCCCAGCCCGATAATAATATTGCGAAGGGCTCTATCGCTTACATCAACAACCCTGGGCCAGGTAATTGAAAGAGGATCAAGATTGAATGGATTATTTTTTAAAAGCGAGTTATCTATAAAAGCCGCAAGAAGATTGTGAGCAAGCCCAACAGCGTGAACATCTCCTGTTAAATGAAGGTTAAAATCTTCCATAGGAATAACCTGAGAATATCCGCCGCCCGCGGCACCACCCTTTATTCCAAAAACAGGGCCAAGCGAAGGTTGCCGAATACAGGAAAAAACCTTTTTCCCGAGTTTTCCTATTGATTGCGACAAACCTATGGTTGTTACTGTTTTCCCCTCGCCAAGGGGCGTGGGAGTAATCGCTGTGACATCAATATATTTTCCTCTCGCGTTGTTGCGCAGTTTTTCCATAATTTCAAGGGAAACCTTTGCCTTGTATCTTCCATAATATTCAAGATATTTTTCTTCTATGCCCGCATTGGACGCAATTTCCTGAATATTTTTTATTTTTGCATTCTGGGCAATTTCAAGATCATTTAACATATATTCTCCTTTTGAATTAACACCCAAAGATTAATCTTGCAGCAGTCACGGTATTTTTTAATAACATCGCTGTGGTTACAGGCCCTACGCCACCGGGAACAGGTGTAATCCACCCTGCGCGTTCTTTTGCGGTTTCAAACTCAACATCTCCAACAATCTTGTCTCCCACAGCATTTATGCCCACATCTATCACAATTGCGCCTTCCCTTATCCATTCCCCCTTTATCAAACCTGCCTTTCCAACAGCAACAATAAGTATCTCTGCTTCTTTTACATGATGATCCAACATACCCCTATCACTTGTGCCAATATGACAAATACTGACAGTAGCAAATTTATCAACGAGCAATAACGCAACAGGTTTACCAACAATATCGCTATGACCCACCATTACAACCTCTTTGCCATACAAATCAACCCCTGTTGAATCAATTAATTCTTTTACCGCAAGCGCTGTGCAAGGCGCAAGCAGCGGCCTGCCATATAAAATCCAGCCCAGATTAACAGGATTAACACCTTCAACATCTTTTTCAGGCGCTATCTTTGACTGAATCTTTCTCACATCCATACCTGTCGGAAGCGGAAGTTGTAAAATAATTCCTGTTATTGAATTATCCTTATTCAACTGTTCAATAAATCTGATAAGGTCAGATTCTGAAATAGTGGCCGGGAGATTTTGTATTTCATGCGTAATTCCCATTGCCTGACAACTTTTCTTCTGGGAATTAAGATAAACCTGCGAAGAAGAATTTTCTCCAACCTGCACTGCCACAAGTTTCACATTGATATGTTTCTGGTCAAACCTTGTAAGATATTGTTTCACTTCCTGCTTAATGCCGGCGGCGATTTCTTTTCCATATAAAATTTGGCTACTCATTTTTCCTCCATTTTCTTTATATTTGAAAGAATTTTTTCCTGAACTTTTAAAATCGTTTGGTGTGATTGTTGTAACAAAATATCAGAATATTTTTCCACCCTTTCAATGGTTTCATATACATACCCTTTATTCTTAACATCGCACAGATTGATGAAAATATTTATTTTTGCCGCTTCTATAAAAGACAAGATTAACGACGCTGAAACCCCTACATCACTTATAAGATAAGGATTACCTTTCTCAACCAGTATGCTATTCCATTCCAACATTATCTTACAATAATCAAGCATTTCTATATGAAGCTGAATTCCTTCCTGCAACGCGTCGTAATGTAATTTTTGATTGGCGGGATTGATTTTTGCACGTTTTGCTGTTTCCTGAATTCTATGGTAGATATTGCTATCCTGCTCAATGCCGGCGATAAGATGTTGTTGAATATCCTTTGCTTTTTGGATTATCTGATTTGATATTTGCCTGGCGGTTTCATCAACCTTCTTGCTTTCCATTGTAAAATTACATACCATTAAAATCAACGCATTTGCCAGCGCTAATGAAAGGATTGAAGCGCTTCCGCCGCCTGGACAAGGCGTTTTCGCAGAAAGTTTTTCAATATAATTTAAAAGTGATTCATCACGATATTTATATTCCATTATACGTCATTCCTTTTTATTGATATTTCGAAAGGTTAAAAATAAATTCTGTTTTTGTGGCTGGCTGCTGGTCAATTGTTATTGTTGATTCCCCATGAAGGTGATTATCGTGGGCATTTTCTTTTTTATTTTTCTCCGGTGGAAAAATTTCAATACACAATTTGACTATTGCGTCCTGAGGTATCAATTCCCTAGGAAACCTTACCTCTCCACTGATTTGATAATAATAATCCCGGTTAAAATCCGCGTATGGCGGGAAATGGCTATACACAGGGTCTATCCGAATATTATTATATTCCAGGTGTGTAACAATTCTCCTTGATGCAAGAGGGTCGCTGCCATAAACAGAAACAAAAAAATTGAGGGTTTTCGCTTTACTGGACACCGCTTTTCTTATAATATCCATATTGGGTTCCAGATGTTTCTCTGCTGCGTTTTTTGCAAGACGGGCCGCATGAAGAAATGGCGTATAATAAACAACACTGCCCTTGCCTTTGGCATAACCAAGGTAAACGCTCCATGGCTCCATAAATTCATAATCAGACATACCCGCCTTTGATTTTCCATATTCAATAGCATGGTAAAGCAAATCATCGGGAATGGTTATTTCTGTCTGATTTTTATTTGTGGAACAGCCAAAAAACGTAAATGATATCAAACCGATAAAAACAGATGCAACAATGTGAAATTTTGTTATTTTCATTTTTATAAATTTACCCAGTTTTGCTTTTTTTGTCAAATAGGTTAAAATGTTTTTATAGATATTTAAACGATATATTTTATCGATATCACACAAAACCATGGATAGGGTTATATTTTTTGATACAACATTACGCGACGGAGAACAATCCCCTGGTGCATCGTTAACCAGCAATGCAAAATTAACAATAGCAAAACAACTGGCAAAGATGAACGTGGATATCATTGAAGCCGGTTTCCCCATTGCTTCAGAGGATGACGCATATGCGGTAAAACTTATTGGTAAACAAGTCCAGGGCCCTGTCATTTGTGCCCTTGCAAGGTGCGTAACAAAAGATATCGAGGTTGCATTAAAATCCCTTGAAACCGCAAAACATCCACGATTACATTTATTCCTTGCAACATCAGAAATTCATAGAAAATTTAAGCTTAGCAAGGCAAAAAGTGAAATAGTAAAAATTGCCCGAGATATGGTGCGTTTTGCAAAAGAATTCATTGATGATATTGAATTTTCGCCGGAAGATGCAACACGCACAGAACCGGATTTTTTGCTGCTGGTATGCAAAACAGTTATTGAAGAAGGTGCAAAAACATTAAATATTCCTGACACTGTTGGATATGCTGTTTCTGAAGAATACGGTAATTTGATACATTTTTTAAGAGAAAATATTCCCTCAAATATTATCATAAGCGCCCACTGTCACAATGACCTTGGGCTGGCAGTGGCAAATTCGCTGGTTGCAGTGAAAAATGGAGCCCGCCAGATTGAATGCACCATTAATGGAATTGGCGAAAGGGCTGGCAACGCTTCGCTTGAAGAAATAGCAATGAATCTGATTGTTAGAAAAGACTATTATAATGTTTCTGTAGGACTGGAAACAAAACAAATTTATAGAACAAGCAAACTTGTTTCTTCACTTAGCGGAATCCCTGTACAACCCAATAAGGCAATTGTGGGTGCCAACGCATTTAGACATGAGGCGGGAATTCATCAAGATGGAATAATAAAACATAGGCAAACCTATGAAATTATGCGTCCGGGGATGCTTGGCATTCCTGAAAGCACGCTTGTTCTTGGAAAACATTCCGGAAGACATGCCCTTGGTGTGAGACTTCAAAACCTTGGCATATCTGTGGATGAAAAAACCCTTGACAACATTTTTGAACAATTCAAAAAACTTGCTGATAAGAAAAAAGAAATCACAGACCTTGACCTGATTGTTCTTGCTGAACAGGAAGTAATGCCTGCTATAAAACCGCTGTATAACCTTGAATATTTTCACATTATATCAGGCACATCAACGTTGCCAAGCGCAACTGTCAGAATTCGCAAAAAAAATGAAATACTTGAAGACGCATCGCTGGGAGATGGACCTGTTGATGCCCTCTATAAGGCAATTGACAGGATTGTAAATCTTTCGCCAAAATTAAAGGAATACAAGATTACCTCTGTAACAGGGGGGAAAGACGCCCAGGGGGAGGCTGTCGTTTCTCTTGTTATTA
>CAZSTE010000060.1:0-6476 GCA_964609735.1 uncultured bacterium | reverse complement strand
TAATCCTGAAACAAACAGGCTGTACATCCATATTTTTGCCTGGCCATTTGGCGGGTATTTGCGTTTTGAAGGATTTGAGAATCGGATTGAGTATGCCCAGCTTCTCAATGATGCTTCGGAAATACCTATTCTTCACATTAATAATCCTTCCAGATTAAAAAGAACACAAATAGGCAGTGTTCAGGATGTTCAGGATGAGACACAAAAAATTCCTGCTTTTCTTCTACCACTTCAAAAACCAGATGCATGTGTGCCTGTAATTGAGGTTTTTCTGAAAAAATAGGTTTTACAAATTTTAAAGAATGATCCGGGATATTTTTCTTAAAAAGGATTGCTATTATTTGACCTGCTTGCATCCTAAGAAATGGGATTTACCTTCGTTGATACCAAAACAGAATAAAACAAATAGAAATGATGTCCTATCTTTGAAGGATTTCAGAAAAAAGCGGCAGAGGTAATAATTAATGGAACCAATGGGAAACAATCCAGACATTGGTTGCCGTGCTAACACCATAACCGTTTGAAATTTTAATATAAACCCTTATTGAATTATATTTACTCTCAATGATTTTTATGATTAAATATTTAAAAATATAAAAATTTTTACAATAAGGAAAAACAATGAAAATGTCAATCTATGAATGGTTTTATAAAAAGAGAGGTATTTTGGTTAGTCCGCCATTGTTGTTTACACTTTTTTGTTTTTTTAACGAAATTGAAAATGATTATTTAATCTGGCCTATTGGGATTGTAACATTTCTTTTAGGGGTTTTTATCCGTATGTGGGCGCAAGAACATATACATTATCGCCTAAACCTCAAAGGACATTTAACCACTACAGGACCATATGCTTTTCTTAGAAATCCTATTTATGTGGGTAATACATTAATATGTGTCAGTGCAACCATTCTATCAGAAATTTTATGGCTTGTTCCTGTTACAATTATCTGGTGCGGAATTGTTTATTCTTTTGTTGTTAGATATGAAGAACAACATCTATTAGAATTATATGGTGAACAATATTATAAATATATGTCAACAGTTCCGCGATGGATCCCCCGGTTTTTAAACTTTGAAAACCTAAATTTTTTTAAAAATGACTATTTTCGTGCATCACTGGCAGCAGAAATTCACTGTCTATTGATTTTATTACCATTCATTTTTAAGGAAATAATATCAGCATTTAAATAGCAATCAACGTGTTAAGGTTATTGGCAGTTTTTCCCAATCTTTTTTACTCGTCCATTTGACAAACGGTCAGCAATCCATAAAATATCAAAAGTGGAAAAAGAAAAACTGGAAGAGATTCTTAAACAATACAAGGCTGGGCGTCTTTCTCTTAATAATGTCCTGGAGAAATTAAAATTTCTTCCTTTTATAGAACTTGGCCATTCCAAGATTGACCATCATCGGGCCCTGCGATTTGGATTCCCTGAAATTATCTATGGAGAAGGTAAAAAAATAAATCATCTTAAATCCATAATTGCCCAATTCCATAAGACATATAAAAACTTTATAGCAACAAGAGTTTCCGCCCAGCAGGCAAATGACATATTAAAGGATTATCCAAATCTGATTTATTTCCCCGACGCGCGCATTCTTACTGCTAAAATTCAAAAGAACAAAAACAAACAAATAGCAGTAATTTGCGCAGGCACCTCTGATTACGCGGTTGCCGAAGAAGCAGCCATAACGCTTGAAATTCTTGGTACAGGCGTTAAAAGGATTTACGATGTTGGGGTAAGCGGCATCCATAGAATAATTCCATATCTGAAGATATTAAACAGATGCAAAATTTTGATTGTTGTCGCTGGGATGGAAGGGGCTTTACCGGGCGTGGTGGGAGCAATTACAGGAAAACCCGTTATTGGCGTGCCGACATCTGTTGGATATGGAACACATCTTAATGGATTTACACCGCTTTTGGCAATGCTTAATAGTTGCGTTCCTACGGTTAGCGTCGTAAATATTAACAATGGTTTTGGCGCTGCATTTTTTGCCTGGAATATTCTTCAACAACATCCTTAACATGCCCTAACGCACATACAACCAATTTTAATCAGGCCTATTCTGAAGATTTGTGGTTGTGGTAAAATATAGAATATTTAATAGGGGGTTTTCTTATGGTTCTTCCTGACAAATGGATTGTAAAAAACGCCAAAAAGGGCTTGATTGAACCCTTTTTTGAAACACACCTTGGAAAGGGTATTTTAAGCTGCGGGGTATCATCCTATGGCTATGATTTTGTTCTTGCAGACGAGTTTAAGGTGTTTACAGGCAAAAAACCGATAGACCCGAAAAATCCTGATCCGACTTGTTTTATTGATTTCAAGGGTAAAATTTGTGAAATCCCTGCTTCAGGTTTTATTCTCGGCAGAAGCGTTGAATATTTTAGAATCCCAAGAAATGTTATTGGAATATGTTTTGGAAAATCAACATACGCCCGTTCTGGAATCATTGTTTATGTGACCCCTCTTGAACCTGAATGGGAAGGGCATATCACCGTGATGATTGCAAATCTTGCGCCTGTCCCAAACAAGGTTTATGCCGGAGAAGGAATATGCCAGGTTATATTTTTAAGCGCAAAAAATATGTGCGAAAAATCATATGCAGACAAAAAAGGGAAATATCAAAAATCTCAGGGTATTATCTTCAGCAAATAAAACCATGAATATTGATGTAGGCGTTGATATTATTGAAAGAAAAAGAATCAAACAGGCAATATTAAAGCATCCGAAGAGATTTTTGAAAAAGATTTATACACAGCGCGAACTGGAAAATCTTCCGGTAAAAAATGAGCTCTATCACTCAATAGGATTTTCCTTAAAAGAGGCCGTCTGGAAAACATTGCCTCCACATACGCAAAAAAAAACCTATTTTGAAGATATTGAAATAATCTGGAATAAGGATAAACCGCAAATTTTTCTTTTCGGGAAAAAAGCAAAAAATTTTCATATAGATTTTTCATTCAACAAAAAGATTGTTATCACCTCCGCACTTAGGATCAAAACCCGAAGGGTATTTTAAACAAAACAACAAAAAGGCGGGCATGACTAAATTTCATATTATAACCGGTGGAATGGGATTTATCGGAAGCGCCATTATCTGGGCAATGAACAATGCGGGTATTGATAGAATAATTGTTGTTGATTCTCCATCAAATAATTCCTGGAAAAACCTTGTGAATCTCCGATTTGCCGATATTATTGATAAAAATACATTTATGAGAAACATAGAGGAAAATAAATTTGGGAATTCCATTGAGGGAATTGTTCATATGGGCGCATGCAGTGATACAACAGAAGGCAATGCTGAATATCTTATGGAGAATAATTTTCAATATACAAAGAAACTCGCGAGCTGGGCAATAGGTAAAAAATGCAGGTTTGTATATGCCTCTTCTGCCGCAACCTATGGCAATGGGCCTGATTTTTCCGACAATGAAAGAAAGATTTATTCCTTGAAGCCATTAAATATGTATGCCTATTCAAAACAACTTTTTGATATATGGGCTTACAGAAATAACCTGCTAACAAACATTGCAGGCATTAAATTTTTCAATGTTTTTGGACCAAATGAATATCATAAAGGAGAAATGAGAAGTGTAATCCATAAGAAATTTCATGAAATAGTAAACACAGGAAGGGCATCCCTTTTTAAGTCATACAAAAAGGAATATGGGCATGGCCAGCAAAAAAGAGATTTTATCTATATCAAGGATGCGGTAAAAATAACCCTATTTATTTACAATAACCATTCAGTTAATGGCATTATTAATGCGGGAACAGGAAAGGCAAGAAGTTTTAATGACGTTGTAAAAACAATATTTAACATTCTGGGGAAAAAAGAGGATATCGTCTATATTGACATGCCTGAAAATATTAAAAATTCCTACCAATATTTTACCCAGGCAGACATAACAAAAATCCGTAGTTTTGGATATAATGACCCGTTTTTATCCCTTGAAGAATCAATCAAGGATTATGTTAACAATTATCTGCTTTCTGAAGAATGTTATCTTAAATCTTTTGTTGGTTAAATATTACATCTCCACCGGACTTTCCAGGATCTCCTTGTGATACTGCTGAAGGGATTTAACCTCATATTTATTTCCAGATTTTATCATGGCTTCTATGCCTTTTGCCGCTGCCTTTGCTGCTGCAATAGTGGTCATATACGGAATCCGGTATTTTATTGCATTTTTTCTTATATATGAATCGTCATACTGACTTTGTTTGCCAGCAGGGGTGTTAATAATAATTTGGATCTGCCCATTTTTTATCAGGTCTACAATATTGGGCCTTTGTTCATGAATCTTCCAGGCTATTTCAGACGGAATTCCATAGGCTTTAAGAACCTGGCCTGTCCCTTTTGTAGCAAAAATTGTAAATCCCATCTCATAAAACCGTTTTGCAAAACTGCCTATGAATTGTTTATCCTTGTCAGCAACCGTTAAAAGAACCGCTCCTTTTACCGGAAGTCGTTGGTTTGCGGCGTCCTGAGCTTTATAAAAAGCAGTGCCAAAGGTATCTGCCATGCCAAGCACTTCTCCGGTTGAACGCATTTCCGGACCAAGAACCGGATCAACCTCTGGAAACATATTAAAAGGAAAAACAGATTCTTTTACTCCAAAATGCGCAAATTTTCTCCTTGTCAGATTCATTTCTTTTAATTCTTTTCCAATAAGAAGCCTTGTTGCAATTTTTGCCATTGGAATATTGCAAACCTTTGACACCAAAGGAACTGTTCTTGACGCCCTTGGATTTGCTTCAAGCACATAAACCTTTTCGTTACATATGGCATATTGAATGTTGATAAGCCCGATAACATGAAGATTTTTCGCTATTTCTTGGGTGTAATGATGGATTGTTGCAATATGTCGGCGCGAAATGCCTATCGGCGGAATAACACAGGCAGAATCCCCAGAATGAATTCCTGCCTGTTCAATATGTTCCATTACAGCGGGTATAAATGTATCCAACCCATCTGATAATGCGTCTGCTTCGGATTCTATCGCATTTGTAAGAAATTTATCAATCAAAATTGGTCTTTCAGGGGTAATTCCTACAGCGGATTTTACATACTGCCGCAGCATTTCTTCATCATAAACAACCTCCATCCCCCTTCCACCAAGAACATACGAAGGCCTGACCATTAAAGGATATCCTATTTGTTCGGCAATCCTTATGGCCTGTTCTTCATTGGAAGCCATGCCTGATTCAGGCATGGGTATCTTAAGGTCTGCCATAATTTTTCTAAATCTGTCTCTGTCTTCGGCAAGGTCTATTGTATCAACACTTGTTCCAAGAATTTTCACCCCGTATGATTCAAGTTGTCTTGCAATATTCAATGGCGTCTGACCTCCAAACTGCACAATAATGCCCTCTGGGTTTTCTTTCTCATAAATACCTACAACATCTTCTACGGTAAGGGGTTCAAAATATAACCTGTCTGAAGTATCATAATCGGTTGATACGGTTTCAGGGTTGCAATTAATCATTATGGTTTCATAACCCTCCTGTTTTAATGCAAAAGCCGCGTGAACACAACAATAATCAAATTCTATACCCTGACCGATTCTATTTGGACCGCCTCCCAAAATAATAATCTTTTTCTTTTTTGATGTTTTTACCCTATCCGACCCATTATAGGTAGAATAAAAATAGGCAGCATTTTCAACCCCGCAAACAGCAACTGCATCCCATGATTGAACAAGATTCAAAGAAAGTCTTCTATTGCGAATGTCTTCCTCATCAATATCCAGAAGCATTGAAAGGTACCTATCAGCAAATCCCTCTTTTTTTGCTTTGATTAAAAGATTATCGGGTATTGTTTTGCCTTTATATTTTAAAAGTTCTTCTTCTGTTTCTACAATCTCTTTCATCTGTTGAATAAACCAGGGTTTGATAAATGTTTTTTTATACAGCTGCTCAATCGCCACCCCTTTTCTAAGTGCCTCATACATAATAAATTGCCTTTCACTTGTGGGAAATGAAAGCATATTCAGCAGTTCTTCAGCTGATTTTTGATTAAAGTCCTTTGCAAACCCAAAACCGTATCTACCTATTTCAAGGGAACGTATGGCTTTTTGTAAAGACTCCTTATATGTTTTTCCAATGCTCATTACCTCTCCAACAGCCCTCATCTGAGTACCCAGTTCATCTTTTACCCCATTAAATTTTTCAAAAGCCCATCGTGCAAATTTTACAACAATATAATCATTGGCTGGTTTATAGCTTTCAAGACCCCCACCTTTCCAATAAGGAATTTCATCAAGGGTAAGGCCAGCCGCAAGTTTTGCTGATATAATGGCTATGGGAAATCCTGTTGCTTTTGAAGCAAGCGCTGAAGATCTTGATGTTCTTGGATTTATTTCTATCACCACAATTCTTCCTGTCCCCGGGTCATGTGCAAACTGAATATTGGTGCCCCCAATAATTCTCAAGGTTTCAACAATCCTAAATGAATACTCCTCC
>CAZSTE010000059.1:0-6555 GCA_964609735.1 uncultured bacterium | reverse complement strand
AGCGCTGGAAGATAAACATCTGAAGGATGGTTTTGCCAGAAGAATTTTTGAGTCAAACAAGGCAGAATATTCCCGTTCGGTTATAATAGGTGCCATAAAACAAAAACCATATCTTATCAAAGAAATTTTTAATATTTTTGATAGAAAATTTAATCCAATATATAAAAAAAGAAATCTGAAAAATATTGATGTAGCCCTGGAAAATTACAAAAAATCTGTGCAGATTGAATTTGCAGACGATGAAACCTCCGCAAATGTATTTTTGTTTATGACAAACATTATTACCTTAACGGTGAGGACAAATTTTTATAAGGTAAAAAAACGCGCATTTGCCTTCAGGTTTTCTTCGGATATACTTAATCCAATTATTTTTCCACAAAGGGTTGAGGGCATATTTTTTGTTCTTGGCTTTTATGCAATTACAAGCTATATGAGGGCGTCGCAGATTGCGCGTGGCGGAATACGGCTGTTACGAATTACAAGAAGAAATTATGAATTTGAATTGGACCACATGTTGTTGTTAAACTATGCGCTTGGACCCGTGGCTCAGCGGTTGAAACATAAGGATATAGCCGAAAGCGGTGCAAAATCTGTTATTGCTCCTTATCCTGATTATGCTGGGGATGGATTAAACGCTGTTTTTGATTTTATAGATGGCATTCTTGATCTTGTGTTGCCCTCGGATGAGATTTGTGATTTCTATGGCAGGTTTTTAGAGATGGTATTTTTTGGCCCTGACGAGGGAACAGCGCCGTTTATGGATGTGATTGCTCAATATGCCAGAGAAAAGGGGTATAAATATTGGAGAACCATTACCACAGGCAAATCAACAGGTATTCCTCACGATGCATATGGATTGACTGTGGATAAAAAGATTTTTGGGTTGTTTTCAGAAAAAAACGGAACAAGGTTTTTCCTTGAAGGCGGAAAAGAACTTATTACAGAGGATACAAATCAAATATACCGGGTAATTGGAAAGAAAATATATACCAGCGGCATGACAACAACAGGAATTATGGCTTGTTTAAGGCATGTCTTGAAACATCTTGGTATAAAAGAACAGGATACCTCCTTAATGATGACAGGCGGTCCGGATGGAGATCTTGGTGCAAATCAGATTCAGTCTTATAAAGGCAGGATAAAACTTATTATTGATAGCGGAAGTGTACTTTTTGATCCCTCCGGCCTTGATAAGGAGGAATTAATAAACATTGCATTTGCAAGACATACCAGGCCAAGATTAAATTCTCTGGCATATCCCGAAGAAAAAATCGGCCCTGGTGGATTTAGGGTGATTCGCGCAAACCAACCATTTGTTCTTCCCGATGGTACAGAAGTGAAAGATGGCTTATGGTTTCATAGAAATTTTTTATCCAATGTTTCTATGCGAAGGTTTATTAAGGATGCAGATATAGATATTTTTATTCCCTGCGGAGGGTTTAAGGACACAATTAATGCTGATAATGTAAGAGATTTTATGGAATTATTTGAGGAATTAAGAATAATTATTGAGGGCGCAAATGTGTTTTTTGACGATACAGCCAGGGATTTTATTTCACAAAAAGGAATTATACAGATAAGAGATTCATCAGCAAACAAGGGTGGTGTTATAAGCAGTTCAATTGCCGAGGTTCTTCCTGAATTTATTCTGGGAGACCGATATGAGGAGATGTTGGTAAAGAATCAGAACAATAGAAATGCGTTTGTAAAATCCGTATTTGAAATTATTCAAGCAAATGCCATTGCAGAAACGGAGATGCTTCTTATTCTTTGTAAAAAAACAAAACGGCCGCTTCATTATCTTTCAATGGAGACAAGTGAAATGTTGCTTTCTTTGCAGGAATATCTTTATCAGATATTATCGTTATTACGCCGGGAAAGAAAGATTGTATATAAAATTCTGTCCCGCTATGTGCCTGATATGCTTTTGAAAATCATTGGCATTAACAAAATATTCAGGGTATTAAATAGACCTGAACTAAGGCCATATCTTGATGCGATACTGACAAAAAAGATCGCGCAATGCGCATTATATAAATACGCCGCTGATTGGGAAATGTTTAATATAGAATTAAAACAATACCCGATTGAAACAATTAAAATGTTATTCCCAGATTAAATTTTATGTGTAAAATAGATAAAATTAACAAGCTTTTACACAGGAGCGAATGATGAATATGAAAAGTTCTGTTTATTCGTTATCAGTATTTGATAAGAAGCCAGATGAGGTTGTTTATCTTGCAAAAAAATATCAGTGTGATGGGATTGAATGGTGGTGCACAGAAAATGGGCATATCAACCTGTCAAATCTTATTTCTTCAGCAAAAGAGGTTTCCAAAATTACATCTGAATCAGGTTTATTATGCGCGGGTATCGCTCCATATTTCACGTATAATGAGACAAAGGAATATCTTGCTAAAATATTTGAAGTGGCTCAAATTCTTCATACCAGAAATGTTAGGTGCCACAGTTATATATTTGATGGAAGTGTGTCTGTTGAAGATTTGATAACAAAACAAAGGAAATGGCTTGAAGATATTGTTTTACCCCAGGCAGAAAAAGCAGATGTAAGGATTAACATAGAACAGCATCACAATATGATATGTTGTACGCCAAATGCCTGCCGATGTCTTATTGACGGTTTGCCTGAAAGGCATATAGGAATTATCTTTGACCCGGGGAATTCCGCTGTTGAAGGTTTTACACGGCCGGAATATTCAATAAGTGTTTTTGGGAAATATCTTGCGCATGTTCATGTTAAAAATTGCAGACAAACATTGCAAACACAGGATGCAACCTCTGGCAGAAAATACGCGTTTGAATTTGGTGCTCTTTCTGAAGGCGATCTTGATTGGAAAGATATCGTTGCTGCCTTGCAGAAATCTGGTTTTGATGGATTCCTTTCTCTGGAAGCCCTTGATAAAAGGCCCAGTGAAACCAAAATGGCAGAGGATATTGTTTATCTTCAAACACTTTTGAAGGAAATTACAGAATAATCCATTAAGGTTTTTAAAAGCAGGGGGTAAAATGAAAATAGTGGAGAATCAGAAAGCGTGTTGCAGAATACATATTCCTGAACACGCATATCCTGTTGAACAATATGCGGCAAAACAGCTTAAAAAATATCTGCGAAAAATATCAGGGGTAGATTTTACTATTATCAGTGGTATTCCCGAATATGGGCCGGCAATTGTTATTGCTGAAAAAAACCATATAGATTTGAATCAGCCACACAGTATGGAGCCAGAATCAGTAATGAGGTTTTTTGACAGGGGCCGATTTTTTTTGATTGGCGGAGATAAACGGGGAACACTTATTGGCATATATGACTTTCTTCATAAACAACTGGGATGTGTTTTTGCACAATCAAGGATTGAGTTTATACCCAAGAAAGAAACAATCAAGATATCAGAAGATTTTTATTACCATAAACCGTTGATGAAAATGCGGTATATGGTTAGCGCGGGGAATTTAAGTCTTATTGAGTGGTGCGCAAAAACGCAGATGAGTTGGTCTGTTCCATTACATGATAAAAAAACCGCCCGGTTACAGAAAGAAAATGAACTTTTATCCGAGGAATTAGAAGAAATCTGGGCAAAACAAGCGGTTGAACTTCGGGGCGAAGCAGGTCTTGTGGTTGGTGGCCATGTGTTTGCAGCAATAATGCCCCCATCAAGATATTTCAATGAACATCCTGAATATTTTGCCTATGACCCATCACAAAAATCCAATGCAATTCAAATGGTAAAAAATGGCAGAACCTCTTATGGTATATGCTGGACACATCCTGATGTGAAAAAAATTTTTATTGATTATTTTATGGATTTTTTCAACAAATATCCTTATGTGAAAAGATTTACATTTTTTCCAAACGATGGGCAAGGCCCTTGTTTTTGTGAAAACTGTAGAAAGGTAGAAGAACCCTGGCAGGGTATCACAACAAACCAGCTTCAATTTACCAAAAACTATGCGCTTTTTGCTTCAGATATTGCAAGGGCTGTGGCAACAAAATTTCCCGATGTAAGATTTGAAATCGGAAGTTACGCAGGACATACAGAACTTCCTGATGATTTTGATACGGAACTCCCTGAAAATATGGATGTATTATTCTGTATTTTTGAAAGGAAATGGGATAGATCGTTTGATGATCCTCCATCAGAGGAGGAACTTAAAAAAACCATTCCAGATGCTTTGGTGTCAACCTATGAAAAGGATGCAAAAAAATATACCATATATCCTGAAATCTTTAAAAAATGGAGAAAACACACCAGAGGAATGTTTCGTTATTATGATTATCTGACAAGTACATTTGGCTCAATGGGCATGCCGTTTCCTGTGAGTAGAGCAACGCTTAGAACCATAAAATTTCTCAAACAGCTTGGTTTTGATGGATATGGTTCCCAGTGGGCTGATACAGAGGCAATGTGGGCTTCATACGGTCTTTCAATGTATACCACAACCCTGTCAATGTGGGATGAGGATGCAACCTGGCAACAGCTTGCTTATGAATATTGCCTTGGTGTATACGAGGAATCAGCAAAAGCAATGTATGAATACTATGAAACACTTGAAAATGCCGCAAGAAATGTACGATTTGGAATGGGAATTCCTGAGATACTGCAGATTTTTGACGAGAAAACCTATGCAACATGCATGGAAAAGCTAAAAGAAGCGCTTGATTCCACAAAAACAGGAAGGATTAGAAAAAGGATAAAGCAACAGACAATATTACTTAAATTTGGACATCTTTTTTGGCAGACAAGGCAGATAGAAAAACAGATTGAACAGTCAATAAAAGAAAACAATCTGGATGCCACTTTTTTGCTTATCTGTAAGCATGCAAGGATTGATAATAAAATTCAAAAATTATTTAATTGTTCATTTCTTTCCTGTTATAAGACAGGCCTGCTATACAGACATATCCTTGGCTCGCTTTCTGATAGAAGGGGGCTGTTATATGCGTTGGAATTAATAAAAAATGCCACAAATATAAAGGGTAGAAATCTATGGTATCCGACATAAGAATGCTTTCTACTAAATGTTTATGGATTTGATCCAGGAAATATGATATATATAATGAATGTTTATTTTGAAGAAATCTAGATAAATATAAATGCAGTTTTTATAAAATAAATTTTGCCAGATGGTTGGTAGAATAAAAAACAGGGGGATAAAAATGGCAAGGCCGAAGATTTGTTTTATAGGGGCAGGCAGTCTTTTATTTACACGAAATCTCGTAAGGGATCTTTTAACCTTTCCCTTATTACGGGATGCGCATATTTCCCTGGTGGATATCAATTCTGAACGGCTTTCTTTTGCAAAACAGGCAGTAGAAACAATTGTTGAATATGGAAAATATCCAGCAAGGGTTGAGGCAACCATGGATAGGAAGCAGGCGCTTAAAAATGCAGATGCCGTATTATGTACAATCCTTGTGGGAGGCACAAAAATATGGAGGTATGACATAGAGATTCCCAAAAAATATGGCGTTGATATGTGTATTGGCGATTCAAGAGGCGTTTCTGGTATTTTTCGGGCATTGCGGACAATCCCTGCGTTGCTTGATATATGCAGGGATATTGAAAAATTTTGTCCAGACGCGATAATGCTTAATTATACCAATCCCATGGCTATGAATTGTAAGGCGATGCAATCCCAGACATCTGTAAAGGTAAGCGGTTTATGCCACAGCGTTCAGGGAACAGCAATGATGCTGGCAAATTGGGCAGGCGTAAAATATGAAGACGTATATTATAAGTGTGCTGGAATAAACCACCAGTCCTGGTTTCTTGAGTTCAAAAAGGATAGACAGGATCTTTATCCAGCAATAAGAAAGGCCGTTCAGACCAAGGAGATTTATAATAAGGAAATTGTCAGAAATGAAATGTTCCTTCATCTGGGTTATTATGTAACCGAATCAAGTGGTCATAACTCAGAATATAACTGGTGGTTTAGAAAGAGGCCAGACCTTATTGAAAAATATTGCACACATGGAACAGGTTGGAATCCCGGCGAGTATGCATATCTTTTGAAGGATTATCTCAAGACCGAAAAAACATGGAAGAATAATGTGAAACAATGGCTTAATAGTAAAGAACCTATTTCTCTTGCAAGGGGTCATGAATATGCCGCATCTATCATAAATGCCTACCTTGGAGGGGATCCATATGTTTTCAATGGGAATGTTCCGAATACAGGGCTGATTGAAAATCTGTCTGAAAATGCCTGTGTGGAAGTGCCGGTGCTTGCAAACAGGGCAGGTTTTAATCCAATGTATGTTGGGAAATTGCCGCCACAATGTGCTGCGTTAAACAACATAAATATCGCCAGCGAAGAGATGGCGGTTCAGGGTTGTTTGTTGGGCGATCCGGAGATGGTTTTTCATGCTGTTGCATACGATCCGGTGAGCGCAGCGGTTCTTTCGCTTGCTGAAATCAAAAAGATGGTTCGGGAATTATTTGAAAAAAATAAAGGATATTTACCTACTTTCAAAAATATCAAATTGTAAATGGTGTTATTTAGAAGCACAAACAGACAAGCTCCTGAGGTTTCCTT
>CAZSTE010000058.1:0-6564 GCA_964609735.1 uncultured bacterium | reverse complement strand
TTTTTTGCTCTATTATCCAACCATGTAAAGGCATTGGTGATCGGTTTTAGATTTTTATCAAGCAGCAAAAATGTTCCGCCTTGGGCAGAGATTGCCATACTTTCAATATCTTCATTTATTGAAAGACCTTGCAGCCCTTTTACAAAACAATTCCACCAGTTATCCGGTTTATGTTCAACACATTCTCTTTCAGGATAATATGTTTTTACCCTTATTGAATTATGGCTTAATATATTGCCATTGTTTTCAAAAATAATTGTTTTTATATTGGTTGTTCCCGCATCAATAACAAGAACGCTCATTTTATCTTCACCGTGCCAAGAAGGTTATATCCGTTATAAAAAAACAAATCATTGATAAAATTCCTATCCTTTTTTGTTCTTTCAGTCGCTTTTTTAATCGCTCTTAATTCCTCATAGACAAAACATGTAAATACAATGTTTTTTTTATCATCGCAGATTGATAATTCCCATGGTGTAGGAGTAATATAGGCATATTGGTCATTGATTTCAACAGATTTTCCTCCTGCCAGAGCAATTGGCATATCTGTTCCATAAAGAATTTTGTCCGGATTGACATTTTGCACAAGATATTCAATAACCTCAAAATTATTTACCATTGCAAGGTCAAAATAGAGGTTCGGAAATTTTTTTATTTTTTCAAGGTTCCCATAGATGTTTTTTAGGTAATATGCCCTTCCAACATGGGCAAGAATTATTTTGGCATTGGGATATTTATCGCATATATAAATAATTTGTTTTTGATTAGCAATATCTGCCAGTCTGTTTTTTTTGGGGATATGAAGCATAATAATCAGGCCATATTTATTGGCAATTTTTAAAAATTTTTCCGGTAAAAAATCTAAAATTTCAACATCTTCTTTATCCTTGCATTTCTCAGCATAATCCTTGTATGGCTTAAATCCATAAAAACCCCTTTTTACAACATCCTTTTCAACATCTTTCTCGTCCTCCTGCGGCTTTACAATTCGTAATGGGAAAAAATTTACGTTGTCACAAACAGAGGAAACATAATGATTCATAATATCTGTATTCAAATGGGTAAAAGGAGCGCCAAAGCAAACACCATAACATTTTCTTCCTGGATAAAGACAAATCAGATCCTTTTTTAATTCGCCGATGGTGTATCTTTTAAGTTTATTGCCGCCGGCATTTATTGCAAAGCTGCCAGTAGGTACTGCTTTACCCGGGCAAAGATGAATATGAAAATCAAGAATTTTTTCGGGCAAAAAGCTTTCAAACTCACTTTTGAATATCGTCAAATTTTTTCTTAGTCTTGTGGTTTCTTTCCACATTTTAAATCTCAAAATATTCAAGGCCCATTATTTCAGAAAGATATTGTATTTCTTCTGTTTTATTTCCGTATGCCATAGCAAGATGATGGGTCCCTCCCAATTTACTGTATTTGGTCAAAAGGTCTTCAACCCTTTCATCTGTTTTTAAAAGAAAATAGGGAGAGGTAATATTGTTTGAAATTGGTATATCAATAATATCTCCTGTGGAAACAATAAATTTAAAAGATTCTTGCGTGGGCGCGATATTAAAAAGGGTAACCCTTCCAGGTTTTATCTGAAATCTTAATACAATGGTTTTAAGCCCGTTTTTAACAATTGCCATATCCTTTTCAACAAGTTCTATTTTTCTTTTATCTTTTGCCATATTGATATTTGTTTCGCCCATATGAGAAAAACATATTCTGCTGTTTTTATAGTCGGTTGTAAACATTTCAACGAAATTTGCCTCTCCGCATAATTGACGAATTATTAAAACCGCGATTGCGCATATAACATCGCCTTCTCCACCATAACCCAATCCTTCTGATAAAAGCTTTGAAATTGCAGAAAATGGAATTACCTCGCAACCCTTTTGTCCTTTAAATGACTCAAAGTTTATTGCAATACCATTTAGTCTGTTTTCCTTAATAATTTTCCGTAAGGCAATTTCAATTCTTGCCACAATATAGTGAATTTTTTCATCCACCCGTGCTATAAATTGTTCCCTATCTGTTTTTATCAATCCGTCAATCTCTGATTTTGTTGTTTTTAGAGAAATTTCTGATAATCTTTTAAGCGAAATGTTCATTATTTCAGGGCCAAGGATTTTTTTAATCTTTGCAGCGGGCACAGAAAAATCCCCCATTTCTTTAAATTCTCCTCCAATTCGAGCTATCGTTGATTGTTTTAGATACCGCACCACAAAGGATGCCTTGCACCATTTTTCGATTTTTTCTATAACCTGGGCGTCCTTATAATGCCCTGTGATAATAGAAAAATTTATTTTTTCTCTCGATAAAACACTGGTTAAATCCTGAACGCCATGCATTCCGTGGTTGTAAAGCATATGTGAATCACTGAAATCTTTGTTTATTTCCCGGAGTTTCTGCGTATTCCATATTAAAACAGGTATATTCTTATAATATTTTTTTAAAACAGGAGAAATGATTAGACTTGGGCTGTATGAAAGAAAAACAACAATTACACCATCGCAACCGCAGTCATTGATTTTTTTAAATGTTTCTTCCATCATTTGTTTATTATAAATAACAGGGAAATGTATAATAGAAGCAAGGTTTTCGCATACCTTTTTTAATTCAAGATAAAATGGTTTTAGTCCATTGACAAATTTAGGCAGCCGGGCCTTATAAAGCGGGGCTGTTAACCCGACCAGGGCTATTTTTGGTTTCATAAAAATCTCCTAAATTTTGTATGCTTTTTCCAATTGTTTATTAAGTTGAGAAATAAATTTTTTCCTCTTTTTTTCAATCAAATCATAGACCTCTTTTTTAATGTTGATTTCGCCGAGGATAGAAGGCGCTGGTTGATTTTTCATAAGTTTTTTATCCTTCGGGTCAGGTGACCAGTGATCATTTTCATATTTTTGTCTTTCGGTTTCTTTTCTAAAATCAGGTATCACCAGAGGAATATTTCCGGAAAGAGCCGAACGATACGCTAAAATACCAGGCAATGTCATATCCATTGCTTTATAGACATCTATGGGAGGTCGCTGTTTTTTCTTTATAGAATTGATAAGGTCCAGCACAAGAAAAAAATCTCCTCCGCCATGGCCTGCTTTTTTTGCCTGTTTTTTATATTTTTTGAATTCAGGCACATAACTTTTTATCCTGGGTTTTTGCCATATTTTTTTAAAATATACATTTAAAACGTTTGTATCTTTCCATCTGTTATTTTCCATCATTCCTTTGGTTCCATAAATTCTGTACCATATTGAGTCATGGGGACCAAGGGTCCACGGAATAATCCTTACAATGGCATTATTTTCCATTTTTAGAATAAATGTTCCCCAATCATCTGCTATTATTCCATATTCCCTTGCTATTAAATTGGGTACAACAAATCCAGACACCTGAACAGGCCTTAAATCGGTTATTTTTACAATGGGTCCAAGGGAATGTGTGCAATAATAATTTGAAGGAAGCCAATTTCTCCAATGAGACGGAGAAGATGTTAAAACATGCATTGAAAAGGTTGTATCATGAATATATTCTCCTTCGGCATACCTTAATTGTCCAATTTTACCCGCTTTATAGATTCTTTCCATTTCCTGTATGTAAGAAAAATAGCAGTAATTTTCAGCAAACATATAAAAAACGCCCTGTTTTTCTGCGGTTTCCACCTGTCTGCAAAGATCGACTCCCTCCGCCAATGTTTTACAGGCAATTACCTCGGATAGAACATGTTTACCGCTTTTTAGGGCTTTTATTGCTGCTGGCGCGTGTTCTATGCAATAATTACAAACAACAACAATATCCATATCGTGCTCTAAAAAGGTTTCATAATCGTTATATGCAGAAATATTTTTCTTTCCCATTAAAAAATTTCTGATAGCCATTTCGCTATTATCGCAAACCGCAACAACCTCTGTATCAGGAAGCGTTTCAAAGATGCCTGCAAAATTTGCTCCTCTTCTTGCTCCAAAAATGCCAACCCTTAATTTTTTATTCATTGCTGTTTTCTTATGTTTAAATGGGCAAATATCTTTCCCCATCTTCTTATATGATTGGGTTCATAAATTACCGGTTTAAAACCGAGTTTAAGATATACGCTAATCGCTGGCAGGCGGAAATCGTCCGTTGTAAGAAATACCTGATTTATCCTGTTTTTCTGGAAGTATTTAAGTGCCTCAACACATAAAATATATCCGAGATTTTTACCTGAATGCTGTGGAAGAACCCCGAGAAAATGCAGTTGTCCTGAATTTTTATCTTCCTTCCATGCTGTTACAGTTCCACAGGGTTTATTTTCATAATAAAGAAAAAAAACCCCTTCGGGATCAAACTGTTTTTTTGATTTGAATTTTTCTTCAAAATCTTTTTTATTCAATGTTCCACCAATTGTTTTATTTATTAACTCACACCATATATTTTCATTACCCTGCGTAAATGTTTTTATTGTATAACCAGATGGAGGTTCAATATCAGGTATTTTAAAATCATCCAGTTGCATTTTTAATTGATTGTATTTGCCTCCATTGATGGCCGCTTTTAGGTTTTCAATAAATTGTGTTGGATTTTCTGACTGGAAAATATTTCTTCCAAAAACAATTCCCTGCGCTCCTTGCTCTGATGCCTTTTGAGCAATATCTAAGGCATCTTTTTCATGCTTCATTTTTTCTCCGCCAAGAACAAAGACAGGAATTGGAACATCGTTGATAATTTCATTAAAATTTTCTCCTGTATAGATTGTTTTTATCATATCTGCGCCGAGTTCCCATGCGATTCTAACTGCCTGTTTTATGTGCGTACGCAGTTTGTCTTTTGAGGAAATAAGAGGTATGATTTCTCCAATCAATGGTATGGCTGCTTTTTCTTTCTTTTTAGCTATTTCGGTAAAAACCCTTACATTTTCAGCGTCCACCTTTTCGCTTCCACTTTGCAATGTTAGGTTTGCAATAATAGCGTCGGCCCCGGAAAAAACCGCTTCTTCCGGGTCAATAACCAATTTTGTATGGGCCTGTTGATATTTCCAGGGCATACATAAAGCCGTTGTCCAATTTGTTCTTATAATAACCAGTGGAGAACACAATGAGGCAAAAAAATCTTTTATATGTGGAAAAACAAAAGGGGTCATAAGAATTCCGTCAGCATTATAAATTTTTACCAGTGTTTTTCTTAAAGATTCAATTCCTTCCACAGCTCCAAAATACTGTCCATGGTCAATGGCAACAATTACAGGTTTTCCATAAGAAAAAAATTTGCTTATTTTTCTTTCCTTTTCAGTCATTTTCGCCTCTTTTTATGGTTGTTGGCGTTACTCCAAAAATCATTTATTCAAAAAATTATATAGCCCTTTTTAAGTCCTGTCAAATAAAAGATGATGGATTTTTAATTGGATTGAGTTGGATGTAATATATCTCACCAACAAGGATGGAAAATGAAGGATTTACGATATGAAACACTTATGGGCAGAGGGCCCAAAAAGATTGTACATTGGGAACACTGGTCTAATCCTGATGCTGCAACATATATATCAGGAATAGATTTTTATAAACATCCAAGAATGTGCATCCAGAAGATAAATCAAATGTATCCCTTTGTTTATTTGTCGGTGCCGGCAAGTGATAGTCCGTTTGTCTGTTTGGAAAACCAGAAAGATAAAGGCAGAGGACGATGGGGACATGCATATATGAACCAGTGGCAACAGGAGCAATCTTCTAAACACTTTAAGGGTCTTGACGAAATGTTGAAATTTAGTCCGCTTGCAAACGCTGATTTTTCTTACTGGGACATACCAGAAGCCGGTGATTATCGTGATGAAGAAACAATCTACAAACGGTCTAGAAACAGATTTCCTGTTGAATGGACAGAAGACCATATTCCTGAAGGTTTTGAATGGGATGCAGGAATTTTATTTTATAATACGATGTTTATGTGGCCGCTGCTTGTTTTTGGATATGAAAACTTCCTCAGTATATGCCTTGAACCTGAATTTGAAAGGATTATGGATGAATTTGCCGAGATTAATCGCCGTGTTTTTAAAGCCATAGCCAGATTGCCGATATATTGGGTTTGTTGTCATGATGATATTGTTACAACCCATGGGCCACTGTGCAGCCCAGCATGGATTCGAAGGTTTATCTTCCCAAGATATGAGGAATTCTGGGCAATTCTTCATCAGGCAGGTAAACAGGTGGTTTTTATGACAGATGGCTGTGTTGATGTATTTGTTGATGATATTATGAGCATGGGAATTCGCGGCATAATAAGCCAGCCATACACAAATTATAAGGCTATAGCCGCAAAATACAAGGATTGTTTTATAGCAGGAGAAGGAGATGTAAGAATCTTAATGCGCAATGATGCTGCTGAAATAACAAAAATGGTTTTATCAATGGTGGAAACAGGAAAAATGTCAGCCGGTTATATGATGTGCATTGGAAATCATATACCGTTCAACACACCACCCCAAGCGGTAGAATTATATTTTAACCTTTCAGCAGAAATCGGCTGGAGATAATTTTATTATCCTATATCCTCAACGATGGTTATTAAATCATCCTCATGTTCTATTTCGTCTTTAAGGATGTC
>CAZSTE010000057.1:0-6573 GCA_964609735.1 uncultured bacterium | reverse complement strand
ATTGATTTTTAACCCGACATTGATGGATGTTCCAACATGTTCAATAGAAACAATTTCGCATTCAATGTTGTTTTGATCTTTTTCAGAAGAAGGATAAAGAAATTCTGGTCTAAATCCTATGATAACCTGTGTGTCTTTTGCAAAATGGCGGGATGCGCGCGCCCTAAATAATCCTATGGGCGTTTCAATCATATAATAATCATTTTCACGATTTTTAATAACGCCTTCTATCTCGTTAAGCTTGCCAAGAAATCTCGCGCTTTCAATACATTGAGGATTTTGATATAAATTCTCCGGAGATCCTGTTTCAATAATGCTTCCATTCATCATTATTGCAATTGTATCAGCAATTAATATGGCTTCTGTTTGATCGTGTGTTACATAAACGGTGGTGATATCAAGTTTTTTTTGAAGGGCTTTAATTTCTTGTCTTAGTTCATCCCTTAAATGAGCATCAAGATTGCTTAATGGTTCATCAAGCAAAAGAATGTCTGGTTCAATCACAAGCGCTCTTGCAAGCGCGATACGTTGTTGCTGCCCGCCAGAAAGATATTGAGGTTTTTTCCAAACAAAATCTGTAAGCTGAACCATTGAAAGGATGTTATATACCTTTTCTTTTATGGTGTGGATGGGCATTTTTCTTAACCGTAATCCGAATGCCACATTTTCAAAAACATTCATATGGGGCCAGAGACTGAAATTTTGAAATACCATTGCTGTGTTTCTTTGATTGGGAGGCAAATCGGTAATATCTTTGTTTTCTATCATTACCCTGCCACTGTCAGGTTTTACAAAACCAGCAATGATTCTTAAAAGGGTTGTTTTTCCGCTTCCCGATGGTCCAAGCAGCGCAAAAAATTCTCCCTTTTTTACTGATATTGAAACATTGTTAACAACACATCCAGAATCATACTTTTTAATGATGTTGGATATGCACAGTTTTGTAACATTATTCATTTAGAATCCTCGGCATGAATTTCCACAATATCCCTATCTTCAAGTATGTAATCCCTTCCAGCGATGATGGGATTTCCTACTTTCTGTTTCCAGACCCTTGCATATCTGAAGCTTTTTACCATATCTTTATGAATAGATTTTGCTAGGTCTTGGAGGGTTGAACCTTTGGATATTGTATATGGGTTTTTTATTTCAGGGGGTTTTCCAGGTGCCTTTGTGTAAACCCTTACAATTTCAAGCGTTTTGAACACGGCTTCTCCAAGCGCGTCCATATTTAACAAATTTTGTGCTGAAATTGTTAAAAGATTTTTATCAATAGGGTAAAACTCGCAGAGAATATTTTTAATCTCATTCCATCCCGGGATATCTATTTTGTTTCCTACCCAGAGTATTTTTTTTGAAAATGCCCATTGGCCGGTTTGTTTAATTTTTGATTGTTCAAAAAGGCTTATTATTTCGTCCATTTTTTCAAGTATGCTGTTATCAGCAAGGTCAAGAATAATCATCAACATATCCGATTTTCGTATGATATCCCAAAGCCAATTTTCAACAGTCCCCGGCGAAAGAGCAGGGGTGTCTACCATTTGTATATGAACATCCTGATATTCAAACATCCCGGGTTGCGGGATTTTTGTTGTAAATGGGTAATCGGCAATTTCTGGTTTTGCTTTTGTCATTGAGGCAAGAACACTTGATTTGCCAGCATTTGGAGGCCCTGCGATGATTACCTGGCCAGCGCCTTCCTTTTCAATGATTGGGACGACACTGCCTCTTGAAATAATCTTTTTTTCACTCGCCTCTTTCCTTAATTTTGCAATCTTTGACTTGATTTCTTTTTGAAGCTTTTCTGTGCCCTTATGTTTTGGCATTATTGCCATCATTTCAAGCAGGATATTAATTTTTTCTTCAGGTGTTTTTGCGGTTTTTAATTCTGCTTCTTTTGTATGATAATGAGGAGGAAGATTTGCTACCATGGTATTCTCCTGCGTAAAGCAGCACTGATTTTGTTCAAGCGACTATTGTTTTCCATTTCGCTATTTTTTGCCTTACAAAACATTGTTGATTTTCTGAAAAAGCGCTTTCTTAAGAAATTGAGCCGTATATGATTTTTTATTTCTAATGATTTCTTCAGGGCTTCCAGTACAAACAATTTCTCCGCCCTTATCTCCGCCTTCCGGGCCAAGGTCTATAATATAATCCGCTGATTTTATGACCTCTATATTATGTTCAATAACCACAACAGTGCTTCCTTTGTCAACCAGTCTATTAATAACTGCAAGTAGTTTTTCAATATCATAAAGATGAAGCCCTGTGGTTGGTTCATCCAGAATATAAAGGGTTTTTTCATTACCCTTTTTTGATAATTCTGTGGCAAGTTTAACCCTTTGCGCTTCTCCGCCGGAAAGTGTGGTTGCTGGCTGGCCGAGCTCTAAATAACCCAGCCCCACATCGCACAATGTCTGGAGCTTTGAAGATATTGCGATATTGTTTTTGAAAAATTCGCACGCTTCTTCAATCTTCATTTCTAATACCTCCGCAATATTTTTTCCGCGATATTGTATTTCAAGGGTTTCTTTATTATATCTTTTGCCACCACATATCTCGCAGGGGATAAAAACATCAGGAAGAAAATGCATTTCAATCTTGGTTATACCTTCTCCCTGACACACCTGGCATCTTCCATCTTTTACATTAAAGCTGAATCTACCTGGTTTATAACCTCTTATCCTTGCTTCCTGTGTAAGGCTAAAAATTTTCCTTATAAGATCAAATGTTCCTGTGTATGTTGCAGGATTTGAGCGGGGTGTTCTACCAATAGGGGATTGGTCTATTATCACCGCCTTATCAATATATTCAACGCCGAGTATTGCTTCATGTTTCCCGGGAACAATCTTGCTGGAATAAAGAATTTTTTTCAAACCCAGGGTAACAACATCATCAATAAGACTGCTTTTTCCTGAACCACTTACTCCTGTGACGCAAACAAATAATCCCAGCGGAATTGATACATCAATGTTTTTGAGATTGTTATGGGAAGCGCCAATAACACGAAGATATCTATCTGTTGGTTTTCTTCTTTTCTCTGGAATGGGTATAAAGGATTTTCCAGACAGATACCGGCCTGTGATAGAGGTTTCGGATGTAATAATTTCTTCAATGGTTCCACATCCCACAATTTCTCCTCCATTTTTTCCTGCTCCAGGACCAAGGTCTATAATATAATCAGCATTTCTCATCATTTCTTCGTCATGTTCTATTACTATTACGGTGTTTCCAAGCGAAACAAGGTGCTTCAGGGTGTTTATCAATCGTTTATTATCCCTGGGATGCAATCCTATGCTTGGTTCGTCAAGTATATATAAAACCCCTACCAATCCTGATCCTATTTGTGTTGCAAGACGTATTCTTTCAGCTTCTCCACCTGAAAGGGTGTGGGTCATTCTATCAAGGGTTAAATAATCAAGGCCGACCTCTTTAAGAAAATTTGCGCGGCTGATAATTTCTCTGAGGATTTGTTTGGCAATAATCTGCTGTCGCGGGGTAAGTTGAATATCCTGAAAGAATTTTTGCACTGTTGAAACGCTCATTCTGCATATATCCATTATAGAATTATTGGCTATTTTCACCGCCAGTGCTTCTGGTTTTAGACGATTCCCGCCGCAGGACGGGCAAATAATCTCTCTCATGTATTTCATTATTTCTTCGCGCCTGAATTCGCTTTCTGTTTGATGAAATAGCCGTTCAAGATTTGGAATAACCCCTTCGTAATTGCCGTCCTCAGCGCCATAAAGTATGAAATCAAGTTCCTTTTTTGAAAGATTTTTTACAGTGTCGTCAAGACCTTTTCCAAGTTGTCGCAGCATATTTCGTAAAAGCCTGCGATAATAGAAAAAAATATGTTTTCCTCCTGTGTCCTGCCATGGTTTTATTGCGCCTTCTCTAAATGTTTTATTTTTATCCGGGATGACAAGTTCAGGATCAATCTTCATCAGAAATCCAAGTCCTTTGCATTCAGGGCATGCTCCATAAGGACTATTAAAAGAAAAATTTCTTGGCGCGAGATCTTCAAAACTTATTCCGCAGATAGGGCAACTCAATTTTTCATTAAAAAGATGGTCTTTTCCGTTCTGGCTAACAATAATAAGGCCTTTTCCTATTTTTAGCCCCAGCTCCACGCTTTCTGCAATTCTTTGCCGGTCTGAATTAGACCTGAATTCATCAATCAAAACCTCAATTGAGTGATTTTTATACCTATTTAATGATATCCTGTCATCAAGATCAAAAATTTTGCCATCTATCCGCGCTTTTAAAAAACCCGCCTTTTTTATTTGCTCAAAAATATTTCTATATTCGCCTTTTCTGCCACGAACAATCGGCGCAAGAATCATAATATTGGTTTTTCCAGAAAATGTTAGAATTCTGTCTATAATTTCAGTTGATGATTGTTTTGTGATGGGCCTGAGACATTTAGGACAATGAGGTTGGCCAATTCTTGCGTAAAGAAGGCGCAGATAATCATAAATTTCTGTTGTGGTTGCAACAGTGGAACGTGGACTTGATGCTGATTTTCTTTGTTCTATTGCAATAGCAGGGGGCAGTCCAAATATATGGTCAACATCGGGTTTTTTCATTTGTTCAAGGAATTGTCTTGCATAGGCAGATAAACTTTCAATATATCTGCGCTGGCCTTCAGCATAAAGGGTATCAAAAGCAAGAGATGATTTACCCGAGCCGGAAATTCCGGTTATCACAATGAATTTATTTCTGGGAATTTTAATGGAAATATTCTTCAGATTATGTTCTCTTGCATTTTGAACAATGATATATTTAGAACTTTCTTCAGGGATTACCTGTGATATTTCTATTTCCTTATCCATCGCGTTCCATAGGGGGTGTCTTCAAGAAAAATTTTAGCAGATGCAAGATTATTCCTTATTTCATCTGCTTTTTTAAAATTTTTTTCTTCCCGCGCCTTTTCCCGTTCTTTAATCAACAAAATAATATCTGATGGCAATTCTTCTACATTTGGATCAATAATGTCAATTACATTATTTACATTTTTTAAAAAATGGCTAATTTTTTGTGCATCTTTTCCTGAAATAATTCCATTTTTCCTGAATATGTCGTTTATATTACCCGCCAGATTAAAAATTTTTGACATTGCCACAGAGATATTAAGATCGTCGCCGAGCGCTTGAAGAAATTCTTTTAATGCCACATTGATGAAATTGTCAATTTCTTTGGTTTCATCTCCAGGATTTTTTAGGGAAAACCAAATCCTTTGATAAAATGCCTGCAGGTTATTGACGGTATTTTCTGCCTGTTTTAAGGATTGTATTGTGAAATTTAACGGGTCTCTATAATGGCTTGCCATCAACAGATATCTTATTGCTATTGGATTGTAACCCTGTGTCAAAAGATCCCTCAGTGTGTAAAAATTCCCCTTTGACTTTGACATTTTTTCGCCATTGACAAGAAGATGCGCACAGTGAAGCCAATAATTAACAAATTTTTTTCCTGTGGCTGCTTCGCTTTGGGCTATTTCATTTTCATGGTGGGGAAAAATATTATCAATTCCTCCTGTGTG
Organism: uncultured bacterium; assembly: GCA_964609735.1. Classification (GTDB taxonomy): domain Bacteria; phylum Ratteibacteria; class UBA8468; order B48-G9; family DTJG01; genus DTJG01. The sequence continues at coordinate 1,028 of CAZSTE010000057.1, read as the reverse complement.
TATATCAAATGTTTCCCCAAGATATTTCATGCTCATTGCTGAGCATTCAATATGCCATCCTGGCCGGCCTTTTCCAATTTCTGTTTCCCAAAAAAAGGGTTCATTCTTAACTGCTTTCCACAGGGCAAAATCCCGTGCCTGCTCTTTTTCATATTCATCCTCATTTATATTGGATGTAAGATTTTGTTCAAGGTTATAATGGGATAATTTTCCATAATCAGGAAATGAACTGATCCTGAAATAAATAGAACCCTCTTTTTTATATGCATAACCCTTTTGCAGAAGTTTTTTTATCAGTTCAACCATTTCATTTATGTGCTGGGTTGCCCTTGGGAAATATGTTGCTTTTTTCAATTTTAAGGATTTCATATCCTCAAAAAAGGCCTGTATGTATTTTTGCGTATAATCATTTAGGGAACAATTTTCTCTAACAGCAGCCTGTATTGTTTTATCATCCACATCTGTTATATTCATTACCCTTGTAACCTGGTAGCCCGCATATTCAAGAAAGCGGTGAAGGAGGTCTTCGAACACATAGGCGCGGAAGTTGCCAATATGCGCATAATCATAAACCGTTGGGCCACAGGTATACATTTTTACCTGGCCGGTTTTTATCGGTATAAATTCTTCTTTGTTTCTGGAAAATGTATTAAAAAATGTAATCATCAGATTTAATCTTTATAGGGGTTGAAACAAAACTTATAAAACAGCACACATGGATTTTCAGTTCCTTTTCTGTTTTTATAAAAGATGCAAAAAGTTGTCAATCCTTTTTATTGAAACATCCCTTCCTAAAATTTCCATTAATTCAAAAAGTCCAGGTCCTTTTGTTGTTCCTGTTAATGCAAATCTCAAAATCTGAAACAATTCCCCTGGTTTTACTTTTTTCTCTTCGCAAAATTTTCTTATTGTATTTTCAAGGGTTGATTTTTCAAAGGATGCTGTTTTATTTATTTCAACAAGTATGCCGGATAATATTCCAGGAATATCGGGGGTCTTAAAATTTTTCAACAACTGCAAGTCCCAAT
>CAZSTE010000056.1:0-6641 GCA_964609735.1 uncultured bacterium | reverse complement strand
AAGCCGGTTTTGGAGTTGGCAAGGCATCTGAAGTTCCGGAGGCAATCCGTAAGGCACGGGACAGAGCCAATAGAAATAAAATCCGGATTCCCATTAAAGGAACCACAATACCGATTTCTGTTGATGCCAAATATGACGCGTCGTATGTAATTCTCAAACCAGCTCGCAAAGGCCATGGGCTTGTTGCCGGCAAGACCATGAGGGCTCTTCTTGATGTTTTTGGTGTTAGGGATGCTGTATGTAAGGTAATAGGTTCAACAAATACAATAAATGTTTTGAATGCCACATACAAGGCGTTACAATTGCTGGAATTAAAGGAGAAGAAAAGTGTTGAAAATCCACAATCTTAAACCATCTAAGGGAAGTAAACCCAGAAAGAAAATCCTCGGAAGAGGAGAAAGTTCTGGGCATGGTGGACAATCAACCCGTGGAAACAAGGGACATAAGGCCCGTTCCGGATACCATCGTGTGGGTAATTTTGAAGGTGGCCAGATGCCGCTTATTCGTAGGATTCCCAAAAGAGGCTTTACCCATAAAGGAAGAATCAAATTTAAAACAATAAATATATGTCAGATTAGCAAAAAATTTAACAATGGTGAAATTGTTTCTCCAGAGACATTGGTAGAAAAAAACCTTTTAAAAAGCCAGGATTATTTTATTAAAATCCTTGGTGAAGGTAAAATAGATATCAATGTTGAGGTTCATGCCCATGCCTTTTCTGAAAAGGCAAAAAATTCAATAGAAAAAGCCGGCGGCAGGGTTATCGTTCTTAATAAAAATAAAAAATGATTACAGCATTTAAAGATACAATGAAGGTGCCGGATTTAAAGCGCAAGATATTTGTTGTTATAGCGCTATTAACGGTGTATAGATTTGGTTGTTATATACCTGTTCCTGGAATAAATGGAAGGGCGTTATCCTCTGTTTTTGAAAGAATTTCAGAAACATTATTTGGTGTTGCAGATTTGTTTGCAGGGGGTGCGTTAAGCAATGCAACCATATTTGCGCTTGGCATTATGCCCTATATCAGTATTTCAATTATACTTGAACTTTTGGCATCAATATTTCCATTCTTTGAACATATGTTAAGAAGCGGTGTTGAAGGAAGGAGAAAATTAACCCAGTGGACAAGATATGGCACTGTGATACTTTGTTTATTCCAGGGGTTTGCAGTCAGCTTTTGGCTTGAAAACCCAGCCCATTTTGATGGTATTGTAATGGTAAATTCACCTGGATGGATTTTTAGAATAACAGCCACAATAACATTAACCACAGGAACAATTTTTCTTATGTGGCTTGGAGAACAAATTACAGAAAAAGGAATAGGTAACGGCATATCCCTTATTATTACAGCAGGTATTCTTTCACGAATGCCTACAGCGGTTCATCAAACAGCACAACTTGTCAGTATTGGAGAATTAAATTTAGGCCTTGTGGTATTGATGTTGGTATTAATCTTTGTTGTTGTTGGAGCGGCAATTATGTTAAATGAAGGTGAAAGAAGAATCCCTGTTCAATATGCAAAAAGGGTTGTTGGACGGCGGGTTTATGGAGGGCAAACAACCTATCTTCCTGTTAAACTTAATCCAGGAGGGGTTCTGCCATTAATATTTGCTGTTTCTTTTTTAACCTTTCCATCAACGATATTAAGATTTACAAATAATCCATTTTTACAGAAACTTGCGAATATTCTTAATCCGGCTTCTGGATGGGGGATGCTTTTATATGCACTTTTGACAATAGGTTTTTGTTATTTTTATGCAAGTGTGATTTTTAATCCAGACCATATATCGGATGATTTAAAAAAATATGGTGGATTTATTGCTGGAATAAGACCTGGCAAAGCAACAGGCGAATATCTTGAGAAAATACTTGGCAGATTAACACTTCCGGGTTCTTTAATGCTTACTGCGATTGCGATATTTCCTTATATTATTATGCATGTATTTAAAATACCCTATCTAATAGCAAGTATGTTTGGAGGCATAGGGCTTCTTATTGTTGTTTCTGTCATACTTGAGACATTAAGACAGATTGAGTCGCATCTTATAATGCGACATTATGAAGGATTTCTTAAAAAGGCGCGAGCGCGATGAAGCACATTATTATTTTATTTGGTCCCCCAGGTATTGGTAAAGGAACGATAGGGAAGATTTTAAGCGAAAAGTTGCATCTTCCACTTATATCCATTGGTGATCTTTTAAGAAATAATGTTAAAAATTCTACTCCGATAGGTAAAAGGGCGGAAATATTTATGAAAAAAGGAGAACTGGTACCTGATGATATCGTATTTGAAGCCCTTAACGATAGGGTAAATCAACAGGATGCCGGCGAGGGATTTTTGATGGATGGATTTCCCAGGAATCTTTCTCAGGCGATGATGTTTGAAAAACTTCTTAATAAAGAGGATAAAATTATATTAATAAATCTTGTTGCGTCCGATAATGTTTTGATAGAACGGTTATCATTAAGAAGGATATGTAAAAATTGCGGCGCAATCTATCATTTAAAAAACATTGTTCCAAAAAAACAGGGTGTATGTGATACCTGCGGAGCAGAATTAATACAACGAGATGATGATAAACCTGATGTTATTTCCCGGCGCCTCGAAATTTTTAAAAAAGACACAAGTCCCTTGCTTGAATATTATCGGGGGAAACATAAGGTGGTAGATATTTGTGCAGAAGATAATCCTGTTAATATAATGAAACGAATTGACCTGGTTAAACTATGGGAATAAAAAGACCCGAAGAGATAGAAAAAATTAGAGAGGCATGCAGATTATCCAAAAAAATTTTGATTGAGGTTTCTGAATTTTTAAAGGAAGGATTAACAACATTTGATGTTGCAGAATTCGCAAGAATGTTAATGGAAAAAGAACATGTGCAAAGCGCATTTTTGGGTTATATGGGATATCCTGACGTTATTTGTATCTCAATCAATGAAGAGGTTGTGCACGGTATTCCATCAAAAAAACGATATATTAACCAAGGTGATATTGTGTCAATAGATTTAGGCGTTATAAAAGATGGCTATATGTCTGATTGTGCCAGAACAACCGCAATTGGCAGGGTTGATTCCGCAGTGAAGCAATTGATTGATGTAACCTCTGATGCATTGACTCGCGGAATATCAAAGGTAAAAGCCGGTTGCAAAACAGGGGATATCGGTTGGGCAATACAAATATTTGTGGAAAAACATAATTTTGGTGTTGTCCGCGATTTCGCAGGACATGGACTTGGAAAGAATCTTCATGAGGAGCCTGAGGTTCCGAACTTTGGAAAACCCGGCACAGGTGTTGAATTAAAAGAGAATATGGTTATTGCAATTGAACCTATGATTAATCTTGGTGGCCCAGATGTTAGAATTCTTTCTAATGGGTGGACTGTTGTTACAGCAGATGGATTACCCTCTGTACACTTTGAGGATACAGTTGTTGTTACAAAAGATGGATTTGAAATTCTTACCAGTGTTGAATGATGAGTAAAAAAGAGGAAAAGATTGTTCTTTACGGCATTATAAATAAGGCGTTACCCGGTACAAGTTTTCTTGTTGATCTTGATAATGGGATGAAAATAATAGCCCATTTATGCGGAAAGATGAGGCTTAATTATATTAAGATTATTCCGGGTGATAAGGTTATGGTGGAGATTTCGCCATACGACATAACACGAGGAAGAATTGTTAAACGATTATAGGAGGTAGGTATGAAGGTTCGCGCTTCGGTAAAAAAAATTTGTCCTCAATGCAAAATAATAAAAAGAAGGGGTACTGTTATGGTAATCTGTAAGAATCCGCAGGATGGGCCAAAACATAAGCAAAAACAAGGATAAGGAGGATAAATAATGGCTCGTATTCTTGGTGTAGAAATTCCAAATGAGAAAAAGGTATTGGTTGGATTAAGCCGTATTTATGGAATTGGAAAATCTGTTGCAGAAAGGATTATTAAAGCAACAGGAATTAATCCAGAAAAAAGAATTAAGGACCTTTCCGAGGAGGAGATTGGAAAAATTTCCAGTTTTGTTCAACAAAATTTCAAGATTGAAGGAGATCTTCGTAGGGAAATTGGTAGTAATATTACCAGGCTTATTGAAATAAATTGTTATAGAGGCATCAGACATAAACGGTCTTTGCCGGTTAGGGGGCAAAGAACAAGGACAAATGCGCGTACCAGAAAAGGACCTCGTAAAACCGTTGGTATAATAAGGGATAAAGCCGCACGAAAGGTTGTAAAAGCAAAGGGAGAATAATAAGTAATCTTACTGAGTAAGGAGCCCAAAATGGCAGAGAAAGAAAAAAGAAAATATACAAAGAAAAAAAAGAAGCATGTAACAATTCCACGAGGGGTTGCTCATATCAATGCGAGTTTTAACAATACAACAATAACCATTACAGATCCTGATGGAAAGGTGCTTGCATGGTCAAGTGCTGGTGTTGTTGGTTTTAAAGGAACCAGAAAAGGGACGCCATTTGCGGCACAGTTGATTGCTGAAAATGTTGCAAAAAAGGTACAAAATCTTGTGAATATGAAAGATGTAGAAGTAAAGGTGAAAGGCCCTGGACCTGGTCGCGAAACAGCAATAAGGGCGCTTCAGACAGCGGGTTTAAATGTGACTGCAATAAGAGATGTTACACCTATTCCGCATAATGGTTGTAGACCTCCAAAACGTAGAAAGGTATAAAAAGGAGTATTCATGGCACGCGTTAGAAAACCTGTATGTGTGGTATGCAGAAGAAATGCAGAAAAATTATATTTAAAAGGAAGAAGATGTGAGAGCGAAAAATGTCCTCTTGATCAGAGAAAACAACATAGATCTATGTCTTTACCGAAAACCTCTGAATATGGAACACAATTACGGGAGAAAAATAAGGTAAAAACCTATTATGGCGTTTTTGAGAAACAATTTCGGAGATATTTTACACTTGCGAAGAAAACCAAAGGTGTAACAGGAGAGGTACTTTTGCGTTTTCTTGAATGTCGGCTTGATAATGTTGTTTATAAGTTAAACTGGGCTTTTTCCCACAGAATGGCAAGGCAGGCAGTTAGTCACGGACATATATTGGTTAATGGGAAAAGGGTAAATCGGCCTTCCTATCAGGTAAAAATAGGCGATGAAATAACCATTGGTGAAAACTCAAGATATGCCGAAACTGCAAAACAGGCAATAGAAAATGGAAGAAATATTCCAGTGCCTGCCTGGCTTGAATCGCCAGAAAAACAATTAAAAGCAAAGATTGTTAGATATCCAACGCGGGATGAAATAAGCGTTCCTGTTGATGAACATCTGATAATTGATTTTTATTCAAAGTGAGGAGAATATGGAAGAAAAAGCTATTGACTTTTTGTTTCCAACAAAGATAATGTGGGAAGAGCAGACATATAAACCGAACTATGGCAGGCTTATTATTGAGCCGCTTGAAAGAGGTTTTGGTATAACCATTGGTAATGCGTTGAGAAGGGTTCTGCTTTCTTCTATTCCAGGGGTTGCAATAACAGGAATAAAAATATCCGGAGTGCCGCATGAATTTTCCACGATCGCCGGTGTTAAAGAGGATGTTACCCAAATTATATTAAACATGAAACAGATTATATGCAAGCCGGTGATTTCTGATTTTCCTCACAAATGTTCCGTGACAATTTCCGGGATTTCCGAAATATGTGCAAAGCATCTGATAACAGATGGTAGCATTGAAATATTAAATGGAGATCTTCATATTGCCACCGTGGAACCATCCACGAAACTTACGATTGAGCTTGAAATTACTTCTGGAAGGGGATATCTGCCTGTTGAAAATATTAAACTTATGAGAAAAGATATACCGATGGATATGATATTGATTGATGGTATTTATACCCCGGTAAAAAAGGTTGCCTTCCATATTGAAAATACAAGGGTTGGTCCAATTGTTAATTATGAGAAACTTCTTGTTGATGTTTGGACCAATGGTGCTATTACACCACATTCTGCCGTGGAGATTGCCACTGACATTCTTAATAGCCACTTTATGAAAATTAATGTTGAACAATCCATAGGCAGCAAACCAAAATCAACAGTGTTAAAGCAGCAAAATGAAGAGTTTAATATTCCGATTGCGCAACTGAATCTTTCAACCAGGATTGTTAATGCCCTTAAAATGTTTAATATTAATACACTTGGAGATTTACTCAAACTTTCTAAGGAACAATTTGCGGATATAAAAAACCTTGGAAAAAAATCCATCCAGGAAATAGAAGATGTCCTTAAAAAAAAGGGTTATAAATTAAAAGAAAATCTGTCTGACCCGGAGAAGTTATGAGGCATAAAAAAAATGTTGTTAGGCTTGGGCGGAATAAGTCCCATAGGAAAAGTTTATCAAGAAATATGGCTATAGGGTTTTTTCAGAATAAAAAAATTATAACAACACAAGCCAGGGCGAAACAGTTAAAACCGGTCCTGGAAAGACTGATTACCATAGGTAAAGATCCAACGCCTGCCAATGTAAGAAGAATCAACGCCTATCTTAATCATTTATCCAGCACAAGAATTGCAGTGGAACTTGGACAAAGGTTTAAAGAAAGAAACGGTGGTTATATAAAAATTATTAAATTAGGTTATCGCCGGGGAGACGCAAGTAAAATGGCGATTATTAAAATAGTGGAG
>CAZSTE010000055.1:0-6803 GCA_964609735.1 uncultured bacterium | reverse complement strand
TCCACCTCCATGAGGATGGTCAACAGGATTCATCGCAACGCCTCTCACAGAAGGTCTTATTCCAAGCCATCGGGTTCGCCCTGCCTTACCCAGAGAAACATATTTATGTTCGGGATTGCTAACCTTTCCTATTGTCGCCATACATTGTAATGGAATTAATCTTATTTCTCCAGATGGAAGTTTAACAGAAGCGAAATTGCCTGCTTTGGTCACAACAATTGCAGAACATCCTGCTGCCCTTACAATCTGACCACCTTTACCAGGCTGAAGTTCAACATTATAAACCTCTGTGCCTTCTGGAATCCTGGCAAGAGGCAATCTATTGCCAGGAAAAATCAGGGCAGATTCACCACAAAAAATATGCATCCCAACCTTTAATTCTGAAGGAGCAATAATATATGCTTTTTGTCCATTGGTATAATGTATCCGTGCTATTCTTGCAGTTCTATTCGGGTCGTATTCTATACCAACAACCTTCGCTTCCATAGGCTTTCCTTTAAAATCAATAATTCTATAGAGTTTTTTATGCCCGCCTCCGCGATGACGAACAGTTATTCTTCCGGTATTATTTCGTCCACCTGTTTTCTTTTTTCCAAAAACAAGTTTTTTTTCGGGGTTTTGTTTTGTTACTTCCGCAAAATCAGGAAGTACCGCATGTCTCTGGCTGTTTGTAATCGGTTTTAAATTACGTAATGGCAATTTTATCTCCTTCTTTTAATGTTATAATCGCTTTTTTATAAGCAGGCCTGTAGCCTTCTCGAGAAAGCCTATATTTTCGCTTTTTACCAGGCATGTTAACAATAGACACATTCATAACCGATACCTTATAAATCTGTTCAATTGCCATTTTAACCTGGTTTTTCCCCGCATTTTTTACCACAATAAACACATACTTGTTCTCATCTGCAAGGGCTGTTGTTTTCTCTGTTATAAGAGGGTATTTTATAACGGCATAAGGATTAAACATTTCTTTCTCCACCACAGATATTGGTTAAAAAAGAAAAAACATCTGATTGTGCAACAATACAATCATGTGTTAAAACAATATAAGGATTTATTTGGTCAACATAGCAATAGGAAACATTTTTTAAATTTCTGATAGATTTAACAACCTCATTTCTGTTTTGAAATTTTTTATCAAGAACAATTAACACCTGATTGTCTAAAAGTCCCAACTTTTTGAAAAAGCTGGAAAAAATTTTTGTCTTTGGCTGGCTGATATCTTGCGTTGGAATATTAACCAGAATTAATTTATCTTCAAGAATTCGTGTTTTTAACACATCCCTGATAGCAATATTTTTCATCTTACGAGGCAAACGCTGGGTGTAATCTCTATTATGTGGGCCAAAAACAACCCCTCCATGTCGCCATACCGGCGTCCTGATTGAACCGACCCTTGCCCGTCCAGTACCTTTTTGCCGCCATGGTTTTCTACCAGAACCAGACACATCACTTCTTGTTTTGCTTGATGCATTTCCCTGCCGCTGGTTTGCAAGAAAAGCTATCACATATCTGTGAATAACATCTATATTCGGCTTAAATTGTTCTATATTGATTGTTTCACTGCCGAGCTTATCACCCGCAAGATTATAAATTGGAATCTCTTTCATTCTGTCCTCTGTTTCTTAATTGCATATTGTACAAAAACAAGTCCATTTTCACTGCCTGGAACTGCTCCTTTTACCATCATAATATTTTTTTCAGCAATAATTTTACATATTTTTAGATTTTGAACAGTAACCCGTGCATTGCCCATCTGTCCTGCCATTTTTTTACCTTTTATAACCCTCTGAGGCATTCCACTACCTATTGAACCCGGTTTTCTATGTTGCATTGAACCGCGTGTGGCAGGACCTCCTTTAAAATTATGTCTTTTAACAACACCCTGAAACCCTTTACCTATGGATGTTCCGGAAATATCAACATACTGCCCCTCCTTAAAAATGGATATATCCAAATTTGCTCCAGGGGTGAAATTTACCATATCATTTTCATTGAGCCTGATTTCTTTCAGGTATTTCAAAGGAGACAGGTTTGCTTTTTTACAGTGCCCAATAGTCGATTTTTTTGCTTTTCTGTCGGGAACTGTTTGATATCCAATCTGGATACCACAATATCCATCATTATCCTTTGTTTTTACCTGTGTTACAAAACATGGACCCACTTCTATCACTGTCACAGGAATAATGGTTCCATTTTCTTCAATAATCTGGGTCATACCCAATTTTTTACCAAGTAATCCCATCGGCATCTTTTACTCCAGTTTCATCTCCACATCAACACCAGCAGGAAGATTAAGATGACTTAAAGCATCAACTGTTCTGGTTGTTGGGTCAAGTATATCAATCAGTCTTTTATGGGTGCATAGTTGAAATTGCTCACGGCTTTTTTTATTCACATGCGGCGACCTTAAAACAGTATAAATTTGTTTTTTGGTTGGAAGAGGTATCGGACCAACAATTCTAACACCTGTACTCTCAGCGATTTCAATAATCTGTTTTACTGATTCATCAAGCACCCTGTGATCAAAACTTCTTAATTTAATTCTTATTTTCTTTTTTTCCATATAATATGTCCTCAGGCAATAATTTCGGTAATTGCGCCAGAGCCAACAGTTCTTCCGCCTTCCCTTATTGCAAATCTTAATCCCTTTTCCATGGCTACCGGCATTATCAGCTCTGCCTCCATCTCTATATTATCACCAGGCATAACCATCTCCACACCTTCAGGAAGCTTAATACTGCCTGTCACATCTGTTGTCCTGAAAAAGAATTGAGGCCTATATCCAGTAAAAAACGGAGTGTGCCTGCCGCCTTCTTCTTTCTTTAATACATATACCTGCGCCTTGAACTTCTTATGAGGCGTTATGCTACCAGGCGCAGCCACAACCATCCCCCTCACAATCCCTTCCTTCTCTACACCCCTTAATAATAACCCTACATTATCCCCTGCCACCGCTTCATCAAGCAGCTTCCTGAACATCTCTATACTGGTCACCACAGTCTTCACAATACCTTCCCGTAAACCTACCACCTCCACTTCTTCCCCAGGCTTTATCTTTCCCCTCTCTACCCTGCCTGTCGCCACTGTACCCCTACCTGTAATGGAAAATACATCCTCTACAGCAAGTAAAAATGGCTGGTCTACCGCACGCACAGGCTCAGGAATATAAGTGTCCACAGCATCCATCAATTGCCATATCGGCCCGCACTTGCTGCATTCCCGCTTACCACATCCACAACCTAACGCCTCAAGCGCTGACCCCTTTATTATCGGTATCTCATCCCCAGGAAATTCATACTTGCTTAATAATTCCCTTACCTCTAACTCTACAAGCTCTATCAGCTCCTTATCCTCCAACATGTCCATCTTGTTTAAAAATACAACTATCGCAGGCACACCTACCTGCCTGGCTAATAGTATATGCTCCCTGGTCTGCGGCATAGGTCCATCCGGCGCACTTACTACAAGAATAGCCCCATCCATCTGCGCTGCCCCAGTAATCATGTTCTTTATATAATCCGCATGACCAGGACAATCTATGTGCGCATAATGCCTCTTGTCTGTCTCATATTCTATGTGCGATATCTGTATCGTTAATCCCCTCTCCTTCTCCTCCGGCGCCTTGTCTATATCTTCATACTTCATCTCCTTCGCCTTGTTTTCCTTCGCCAATACCTTCGTTATCGCACTCGTCAACGTCGTCTTCCCATGATCTACATGCCCTATCGTACCTATGTTTATATGTGGCTTACCCCTTACAAATTTCTCCTTCGCCATTTCTCTCTCCTATTAAAAAATTAAGAACACAAACAATTTCTTTTTACTGATGAAGGTTATTCCCTTTTCCTATTGAAAAATTTATTTTCTGTTTTATTATATTTTTTTACTATTCGTTTCGTTCTACTGTATTAACACATCCTATAAAAAAATCACTAAAAATTTTCTTTTCCCTCTTATAGAAGATTTCTACACTTCAACCAGCTGCTGATGGGAATCGAACCCATGACCCCGTCCTTACCAAGGACGTGCTCTGCCCCTGAGCCACAGCAGCCTGCGGTTTTTATTCCCATCGAAAAATAACATAAATAATAAATTTACTATATAAAAGATAATAAGTCAAATTTTGTATAAAGAGCGGGATACGGGATTTGAACCCGTGACCTCAACCTTGGCAAGGTTGCACTCTGCCGCTGAGTTAATCCCGCATAAATTTTTGAATAAAAAGAAATAAATATTGGAACCATTCATTCCGCTATTTTTTTCTTTTTAATCTTTTCTCTATCCACGTCAATAGTTTTAACTAATAATGTCGTCAAAAATTACTTAGTTTTACTTATTTTATGGAAATAAAGGAATTTGTTTTCGCGTTATATATATTTTTTCTTTTTTTTCTTTTTGGAAAAATTTTATCCTGCTTTTGCATAATTGTCAAATATCGATGCTTAAAAAGTTGTTCGGGTAAATAAGCCTGATCATTGACCAAAAAATTTGACAGAAATATTTTATAAAAATACAATAATATGTAATTTTATAAGTTATGAACTTCAGAAGGAGTAAAATTGAGAAAAATTGCCATCATCAATCAAAAAGGCGGGTCCGGGAAAACAACAACAGTGGTAAATGTCGGCTCGGCGATAGCTGAAGCAGGATATAAAACACTTTTAATTGATCTGGATCCCCAAGCACATACAACAATTCATCTCGGATTTGAACCGTTTTCCCTTGAAAAATCTGTATATGATGTTCTTGTCAATGAAACATCAATGGATGAAGCGGTGATCCAAACCCGTATAAAAAATTTATTTTTATTACCCGCAAAAATAGAACTTGCAAGCGCGGAAATTGAAATGGTTAACACAATAGGAAGGGAAATTATTTTAAGAGAATCCCTCAAGAAATCAAAAAATAATTTTGATTATGTTCTTATTGATTGCCCTCCATCTCTTGGACTTTTAACACTTAACGCATTAACAACCGCCTCCGAGGTTATTATTCCAATTCAGGCAGAATTTTTTGCACTAGAAGGATTAACAAAACTTATTCAAACAATTCAAATAGTTACAGAAAGAATAAATCCTTCAACCTATATTTCTGGCGTTGTATTGACAATGTTTGATAAACGAAAAAATCTCTGTAAGGAGGTCGTCCAAAAAGTAAAAAATCATTTTGACGATAGGGTTTTTAAAACGAAAATTAGAGAAAATGTTAAACTGGCAGAAGCGCCAGGTTTTGGACAAACCATCTTTGAATTTGCAAAAAATTCATATGGCGCCGAGGATTATAGAAATCTTGCAAAAGAAATTTTAAATGGAGGCAAATATGAAAAAAAGCGGCCTGGGAAAAGATCCACTAAGTTGGATAACATCCACAATACCAGGAAAAAAACAACAAAAAGAAAGAAAAGGTGAAACAAAAAATCCAATTCCATCAACAAAATTACCAAAATTTCAGACATTTGAAATAAAACTTACAGTGCCTTTTTCTGAAAAGCATATAAAATTTTTGGATCAGTTACAAAGAGAAATATTAAAAAACAGGGAACCAGGATATAAAAAAGAGAGAATAACAAAAAATTCTATAATTCGGGCCTGTATTGATGCTTTTAAGGATGTTTCATTTAATCTAGAAAATATTGCCGATGAAAAAATACTTCTTGAAAGATTGAAAGAAAAAATAAAAGATTAAAAAATTTACATTTCATTTTTCCAGATGTCCTCAACCTTTTCCCGCCTGCGGCAACATATCGTCCTATCAGAAAAAACCAATACTTCCGCTGGTTTTGGCCTTTCATTATAGTTTGAAGCCATTGAAAATCCATACGCACCAGCGCTCATAATAGCAAGTAATTGCCCGGCTGAAATATCTTCAGGCAACGACCTATCCTTTCCCAAAAAATCACCGGTTTCACAAATAGGACCCACCACATCGTAAATGGTCTTTCTGCCGGTTTTTTTTACGACAGGAATAATTTCATGATAACTGTTGTATAAAGCCGGCCGTATTAAATCGTTCATTCCAGCATCCACAATCAAAAAATTTTTTGTTTCTGTGGATTTTTTGTAAACAATTTTCGTAAGCAACATTCCTCCATTTCCAACAATAAATCTTCCAGGTTCAAGGATTATTGAAACACCCTGAAAATGCTTCACAAAAAAATCAGTAATCTTTTTTCCAAATCTTTCTATAGGTTCAATTTTTTCTTTTTTATAGGGAATGCCAAAACCTCCGCCAATATCTATTAACAAGGGTTGGAAACCATATTTTCGCATAGGATTTTTCACCCTATTTAACGCCTTAATATATGGAACAGAATCTTTTATATTTGATCCTAGATGAAATTGAATTCCTTTAATCCTGACATATTTAAAATCTTGGGTGTTTTTAATAATTGATTTAAGATCATTAGCAGGAATTCCAAATTTTGTTTCTTTTTTTGATGTTTTTGTGTAATGATGGGTATCAACATCGATATCAAGATTTACCCGCAGGCTTACATCCACAATTTGTTTTAATGTTCTTGCAATATTATTGATGGCTTTTAATTCTTCAATACCTTCAACAGTAAACAGATATATACCTTTTTTAATAGCAAAGCGAATCTCCGACTCTGTTTTTCCAACACCTGCAAAAACTATTTTTTTGGGTGGGAATTTTGCTTTTAATGCCTTTGCAAGTTCTCCGCCAGAAACAATATCAACCCCACAACCATATTTTCGTACCAATTCCAGAATATGTAAATTGCTGTTCGCCTTCATTGAATAACAAATCAATGGATTAAGGCTCTTAAATGAATTTTTAAG
>CAZSTE010000054.1:0-6882 GCA_964609735.1 uncultured bacterium | reverse complement strand
TTCATTATTAATACATTGAGGAATCCCTTTTACTTTCCTACATCTACATTATTCTCTCTTCAAAATCCCCCTTGCCCCCTTTATGGGGAAATAAGGGAAAAGGCCCCCATTAAAATAAATACTACCATTTATTTTTTTAATCAATCTTAACCTTCATAAGAAGGTTAAATGTTATCTGTCCTGATTCAGGCGCTATTCCCCCAACCTTCACACTGCTGAATAAATCTGCCTTTTTGAAAATCTGAGAGATAATCTCGACATTTTCAAGTGTATCAGTAAGACAGGTAAGAAACAAGTCATTCCCCCTTAAACTCATTTGAGAAACCTTAAATGGAACATTCTCGGGAACAACCCTGGATATTGTACTCATAATTGAAATAACAGAAATTTTTGGCATTACCTTTTGAACATCCTGGAAGTTTTTAAGGTGCTCTTTTGCCTGTATCAGAGGATTAACAATCCTTGAAACATCTGGAAATGCCACCCTGAAAACCTCCTCCATCTGTTTGTTCACATCAGCAACCTTTTCCTGATAGTGCCTTGCAAGAATTACAGGCCTGAACATTAATCCAGCAATACCAAGATATACGCATAACCCACATATCAAAGCAGGATTAACCGTAATCTCAGACCTGCTAACAGTAAAAATTTTAAACACCGGCAAAATGGAAAGATTAGGATGGTGCTGAAATAAAGCAAAAAACATAGAAATACAGGATTCGGATTTTTTTGGCGAAATCATTCTGAAATTTGGCATTAATTTATTGGGGGACAAATCGCCAAGAACTATTACAGGAAGATTTATTTTTTCATTCTTTATTCCATTCAGATATTCATCCAGATAATCCTGTTGTTCAAAAAAACAGGAGGACCCTTCAACAACAATATTGTTTTCTACCCTGTATTTTGCAATATAGTTTTTATCAATAAAAATTATTGTATAATTTCTGTCTGAAATGGTTTTTGACACATAGTTTGCCAACACAAATGGTTCAAACCCAACCTTCATATTGAATCTAAAAGAAGCCTTTATGTTTTGCCATTTTTCAATTCTTTTTTTTTCAATTCCCATTATTAAAACAGATGTTCTTGTCTTTTCTCTACCAACAGGATACCAAAACAGTTCAAGCTCTTCCAGCCCAACAGGAAAAAGGCTTGTGGATTCTTCGGGCAAAATCTGGGAAATCTTATTCAAACTGGAAAATGGAAATTCCAGACTCCTTATAAAAATCAATGGCCTGCTAAAAATTAAAAAGAGGTTTTTAACCTTATTTTCAGTAAAAAATTTTGATAAATCCTGGTCAGATTCAAAAACGCCCTGAAGGCTTTTCCCTTCAGAATAATAAAAATAAAATTCCCTATCCCTGACATATACAATAAGATTCAATTTCTCTCCCATCGCAATCGTTTTATGCCACTGTTGGTCCGCTGAACAATTAACGACTGGCTACTTTTAATTCCACCGCCACAATCCGCCACAGCGCTTATACAGAAAAAATCGCTTGTGAATTTTATAATCCTTGTTAAGGAAGCGGTTGTCTCCCTGTCAATACCCATAAGAATGTTCATATCCAGGGGTCTTGACTCCCTTTCATCCAGAATTTTTGTCACAGAATCACTAGCATATCCCAATGCCTGCAGGATAACCGGATCAGCCATATTAACATTTATTTTATTATCAGAAAAGACGGTTAGCAAATTATCAAGTCCGGGGTATTGCTCACCTGCCATTAAAATCTGCGGAGTAAACCCTTTTATAAAAGCAAGCTCGGTTACATCTCCAACCGGTCCATTTGCCGGATTATATGGAGGAATCAGGGTATTATAGTAGTCTGATTCTGCGCCGAAAACCCTTGGAAAATCATCGCTATCCAACCAGTCAATAAGGGTATCAAGAAGGGATGAAGGAAGCCCCATTACCGATAGAAGATTGCTAAATATATTTACTGATTGGGTATTGAGATGATTATCCTTGCCAATGATACTATTGATGTTAAAACGGCTGTCCAGCGGTTCAATGGTCACATCCACGGTCCCCTCTGGAAAAACAATCTGTTTCGGTTTTATCCAGACATCGTCAAACCAATCGTAGGAATTTGTATCCAGAGAAAGAATAATCTCTCCAGCGCTGATTCCTGTTTTTACAAGCCGGTCTGCAAGAAATATAGAGTTTTGATTGTGTTGAATGGCCTGTTTCAATCTTACAAATTCTGTAAAAATAAACGCATTGGCTGCCAGAATTGCAAGAAAAGCCACAGTAATCACCAAAACAAAACCCTTTTTCATTGTTGTATCTCCAAACTTTTAATATCAATCGTCACAGGAAAAAAGATTTCCGAGTTGCCTCTTTTAATGGTAATAGAAACACCCTCGGGGACCGTGTCTTTGTCCCAATTTGGAACCCAGGAATCGCCATCAAAAAATGAAAATTCAAAAAAATCAAGGTTTTCAATCGCAGGATATCGGGATTGGGTGTTATATAACGGGTCTTTTTCCTCTACAAAAAGGGTGTATTTACCATATTCATTTTCTTCTGCGTTATAGGTAATAATTTTACGCCTTTTGTATTCAACAATTTCAATAGAGATTGAAGAGGAATCAAAACTGTTTTCTGAACCATCGGGATTCATGCAGGCCAATCGTGCTGAAAATGAGGTGAGAAAAAAATTCATTCTCTGCATCTGGGAAAGCCTTTCCCTGATATCCGTGGAAACCATAATTGAGGTTTGCATTGTTTGATACACAAGCAAAATAACAATAAAACCAATCACGATCGCCGTAAGCAACTCAATAAGAGTAAAACCATTTCTTTTTTTCATTGATTTTGTTCTTCAGAATTTTTAATGACAAATGGATAAGAAATCTGGGATGTGTGTTTTTCAATCACAATGCGAACAATTGTGAAATTAAAACTTATCTCGCTATCAAATGTTGTTGTTTCAACCAACGTAATATCCGATGTTTCAATCTTATATCTTGCATCTGAATCTGCATCGCCGAAATCTCCTGACTCAGATACATTTTCAGGATTTTGAAGATATTCAAACTCCTTTTGTCTCGCAAGAATCATACATTGCTGCTGGTCAATAATCTTTTGCGAAATAGATGTGTTCAACAGATGGTTTCCAATGCATACAAGGCCAAGCACAGCAAACATTGCAACTGCAATCATTGTTTCAATAAGCGTAAACCCTTTTGCTTTATCAGTCATGGGGCGATCTTTGTTATCTGCAAACCAGACACATACGGATTTAAAACACATTTCCACTCTTCTCCGGATTGAATATCCGAAAGGTTTATTTCCGTATATTCACATCCGCCATCAGGAGAAAATATAATGCCCGCAATACCCGCTTGATACTTATATCCGGCGATGGTAATATCTGTGAGTTTTATATTTTCAGGCAGGGCATCAAAAGAAATCCCTTCTGGAACATTTTTAAGGAGTGTTTTTTCGCTATCCACAATTGCCCAGCATTGTTGGTCTATATCAAAAAAAAGGATTTGGGAATTACCAGAGGTCAACGAGGCGTCTGTTGCCTGAGAAAAGATTTCTTCTATGCCGAATAGATGCGGTTCCTGCTGGAAAAAGGAAAGATTTGAAAATCGGGGAAAATTAAGAAAAAAAAACCTATGATAAGAATAACCGCCATCATTTCCAGAAGGGTAAACCCCCTATGAAGATTTTTCCTGAGAACCATCAATCTCACTGCTTGAAATATCCGCATCATATCCTTCTCCACCTTCCTGGCCATCTTTGCCGTAAGAAATTATTTCAAAATCCTCGCCATTTCTTCCAGGTGATAAATATATATAGCTATGTCCCCATGGATCCAGTGGAATAACCATTTTTTCAAGATATCCACCCTCCCTCCATTTTTCTGGGATTCTGCCTGTTGTAGGTTTTGACACAAGGGCTTCAAGACCCTGCTCTGTGGAAGGATAAAAACTATTATCAAGATAAAAAAGCTGAAGGGCCTGTTCAAAACTTTTTATCTGAACCTTTGCGGCAGTAACCTTTGCTTCATCAACTCTTCCAAACATCTTTGGCATCACATACATCGCCAGTATGCTCAAAATAACAACAACAGCCATCAACTCTATAAAGGTAAATCCTTTTTTTGATTGAATAATAAACCTGTTATAACCGCGCATTTTTTCTCCTATTTTATGCTTTGACTTATCTGAAATATCGGCAGCATTATTCCAATCACAACAAAACCAACAACAAGAGCCATAAACAGAATCATAACAGGCTCAAGAACAGTAACAAATTTTGTTGCCTTTTCTGATACATCTTCCTTGAAATTTGCGGATATTTTTTTCAACATATCAGGCACAGTTCCACTCTTTTCGCCTGCTGAAATCAGTTGAATAACTGTATAAGGAAACATCGTTGTCATCCTAAGCGCGGATGATATACTGTGCCCACGGGAAATAAGGTCGCGGGCTTTTTGCACCTGCTGTTTTAGGTCAGGACTTATAATAAGGTCCTCAGCAATGTTAAAACTTGTCAAAATTTCAACGCCACTGTTAAGAAGCGTTCCAAGGGTTCCTGTGAAATTCGCAATCTCACTTTTAAAAAAGATTTCACCCAGATATGGTATCTTTTTTCTGAACAGGGCAAATGTTGCCTTTCCAGCAGGGGAAGAAAAATATTTGCGGATAAACCAAACAGCCACGCCGAGCAAAACAACTATCACAAAAAGATATTGCCTTAAAAAGGCAGAGGTTTTTATCAGGATAATGCTTGGCAGAGGCAGTTTAAGAGAAATTTCTGAAAATATGCGGGTGATTGTTGGAGCAACAAATGTAAAAATAAAGATAAGCACAAGAAAACCTACAAGCGCCATCAGTATAGGATATGTCATAATACCCATAACCTTGCTTCTAAATCTGATTGATTCTTCAAGAAATTCGGCTATATGCTCAAGAACAATGCCAAGAGTGCCACTTGCCTCTCCGGATTTTATCATTGATAGATAGATATCTGAAAACAAATCAGGATATTGCGAAGCGGCTTTTGAAAAACTTTTTCCTTCGCGAATCTGCTTTTGAATATCAAAATACATATCGTAAAGTCGGCCTTCTTTCATCTGTGCAACAATACCTGATATGCTTTCATCCAGGGTAAGACCAGAATTCAACAGTGTAGCAAGTTCCCTTATTGAAAGGGCAAAATCCTCTTTTTTAACCTTCTGACGTCTGTGTGTTTTTTGTTTCTCAAGAGGTATCAACCTTTTTATGTAAAGACCCCTTTCTTTGACAAGAATCCTGGCCACTGATTCATTTTCGGCTTCAATTCTCTCACCAACACGCCTACCATTCTTATCAAAACCTTCAAGTAGAAATATTGACATATCAGGTTTCCTGGGTTACACGGAGGATTTCATCAACAGTGGTAAGCCCTTCAGCAACCTTTCTGGCGCCATCCATCCTTAATGTTTTTAGGCCGCTGGCAAGGGCATATTTTCTAATCTCGCCAGACGATACCTGCTTCATAATTAATGAGCGAATCGCATCGTCTATTTCAAGAAATTCAAAAATACCTGTTCTTTTATGATAACCCGTACTTAAACATATTTCACAGCCCTTGCCTTTTTTAAAATTGTAATTGGTTTCAGTAGGATTAAGCCCTATTTCGCTTAAAAGTTCCGGCGCATAATCTACAGGTTGGCAACATTTTTGACAATTTAAACGAATAAGCCGTTGCGCAATTATTCCAATCACCGATGACGCAATAAGATATGGCTCTATGCCCATATCCAACAACCTTGTAATGGAACTTGTGGAATCATTGGTATGAAGGGTGCTGAATACAAGATGCCCGGTTAATGATGCCTGAATTGCCATTTCCGCTGTTTCTTTATCTCTTATCTCGCCAACCATAATAACATTTGGATCATGCCTTAATATGGACCTTAATCCATTTGCAAATGTAAGGCCAACCCTTGGATTAACCTGAATCTGGTTTATCCCATCAAGTTGATATTCCACAGGATCCTCAAGGGTGATAATATGAATATGGGGATTGTTAATTCTTGAAAGCGCCGCATAAAGTGTTGTTGTCTTCCCGCTACCAGTAGGGCCTGTTAACAGAATAATTCCATGGTCATAATGAATAAGTTTATCAAATCGTGCAAGGTCTTCCTTGGAAAAGCCCAGTTCATTCAGGCCAAAGTTGTATGTTGATTGGTCAAGCAATCGTAAAACCGCTGATTCGCCAAAAAACGTGGGAATAATAGAAACCCTGACATCAATCTGCTTATCCTCCACCCTTATGCCTGTTCTTCCATCCTGCGGAATTCTTTTCTCCGCAATGTCAAGGTCTGAAATAATCTTTATCCTTGAAATAACCGCTGGCTGATATTTTGATGGAAGTGTAAGAATATCATGAAGCATGCCATCTATGCGGTAACGTACCTTAAGATGGGATTCAAGGGATTGAATATGGATATCGCTTGCCCTCATAAGAATTGCCCTATAAAAAATCTGGTTTACAAGCCGTATGATTGGTGCCTGGTTTGCAAGATCAAGAAGGTCTCCATTCTGCGCTGGAAGATCTTCGGTAAATGACTCGCCGAGAACTGCCTCATCACGACTTAACTCCTGAATAATCTTCTGAGAAGATGACGGACTGTAGTAGTGTTTCTTAAGAAGATTAAGTATTTCTTCCTGTGAATTGCTCAATTTCACCACAATCAATCTTTGACGGGTTATCTGTTGCGAATAAAACCTTTCCTGGAGCATCTTTAAGCGGA
This sequence comes from uncultured bacterium, assembly GCA_964609735.1. Lineage (GTDB taxonomy): Bacteria > Ratteibacteria > UBA8468 > B48-G9 > DTJG01 > DTJG01. Next base: position 121 of record CAZSTE010000054.1, on the reverse strand, counting down.
AGAAGAACAAATGTCTCCAGAAACGCATATGGAAATTTTCCGAGGATTTCTGAATCTATAAGTTTTTCAATCTCTTCCTGTGTTAAAGAAAAACTATTTTTTGAGTTCATTCTGTAAGATT
>CAZSTE010000053.1:1400-7048 GCA_964609735.1 uncultured bacterium | reverse complement strand
GTAGACTACCTGGTTGATAGGCCTCAGGTGTAAGACCCGTAAGGGTTTAAGCTGAAAGGTACTAATAGTCAACAGGCTTGGCCCATATCCATAAAAACCGCCACTAAATTTTCAATTAGTGGCGGATTTTTTTATAGATTCAATTATCGTAAAAATTGTTTTTCAATAAACCCTTTTTCAATCTCAATAATTGTTGGCCGTCCATGCGGACAGGTAAACGGATGTTCACACCCCAATAAGGATTTTTTCAGCGCTTCTGCCTCAATACCGGTGATTTCTTCGCCTGACATTGTTGAACCCCTGCAGGCCTTTTTCAAAATATCCTCAATATCAATGGAGGCGATATTGCCTGATGAAAGAATATTTTTGATAGCGATTTCTGGATTGCTTATAGCAATGGGGCTGGTATGCACTGCAATTGTTTTTTCATCCCATTTTGTCGTTTGAAATCCTATTTCTTCAAGCTTCAACACGCCATTTTCCCGCCATATAATCATCTCTTCAACTGTAAGTGTAACCGTTAAAGGCATTAACAGATGCTGAATCTTTATTTTCCCATTTCTTGCCTGATTAAAAAGATTTTCAAATGTAATCCTTTCATGCGCTGCGTGTTGGTCAACAATATATATCCTATCATTGGCATCAAAGATAAGATATACATCCATCACAAGTCCAATAAATTTTGACATAGAGAATCTTTCAAAGAAATTTGAAGCTACTGATTGTTGAATTGGCGGATTAAAGGACGATACCTGTAAAAAATCTATTTGATAATTTTGGCAAACATCAGAAATTTTTTGTGTTGATGATTGAAAGTTTTTTGGCAGGTATATTTGTTTTGGCGCGGTTTCTTTATTAAGGATATCCTCACACAACTTTTTTATTATATCTGCGATAGCATATTCATTTCTGATTTTCACTTCTCGTTTTGTCGGATGGATATTAACATCAATATCCTGGGAAGGAACTTCAATAAAAACTGCAAAAAAAGGATGGCTTTCAGCCGGCATCAAACAACGATAAACATCATTTACCACAAAGGAAATGCCAGAACATTGCACAGGTCTATTATTAACAAATAAAAACTGCGCATCCCTTCTCGTTCTCTGGATATTAATATCTCCAAGGATTAAATGAAGTGAAAGTGAACCGTCCGGGGATTTATGAATAATCTCATGAAGAAATTCAGGATTAAAATTAAAGATATTCTTTATTCTATCCTTAAAAGAAGCACCACCTTTCAAATTAAATATATCTTTTTTATTGTGTATAAGCGCAAAGGTTTTTTCAGGGAAGGCAATTGCATATGGAATAAATATTGCCAGAATTTTGTGAAACTCTGTTGCATCGGCCCTTAAAAATTTTCTGCGCGCGGGAACATTAAAAAATAGATTATGCACCTCTATCTCTGTACCTTGTTGCAATGCCACGGGTTTCGGCTTACCTTTTTCCCCATTTTTTATATAAATCTCCCAGCCGGTTTCCGATAACCCTGTTCTGCTTCTTAAAAAAATCTCAGAAACAGAAGCAATACTATAAAGAGCCTCTCCCCTAAAACCAAACGAGTGGATATATGAAAGATCCTCAAATTGATTGATTTTACTTGTGGCATGCCTTAAAAAAACAGCGTCCATATCCTCTTTTGCAATTCCAGAACCATTGTCTTTTACCTTAATAAACATCTTGCCTGCCTTACTGATTTCAACAGATATTTTGGTTGCACCCGCATCTATGGAATTTTCTATCAACTCCTTTATTGCAGAAGCAGGCCTTTCAATTACCTCCCCTGCTGCAATACGACCTATGGTTTCAGGTGATAACAGATGTATCTTTGACATTGTTTATTGTTCCTTTTTATTAATCAGATTTTTCCATTCTGCAATTTTTTTCAGAGCTTCAAAAGGTGTAATATGTTCGGGGTCTATGAGCTGAATTTCATTTTTCAATTCCTCAACCCATGGTTCAGCAGGATATGAAAAAAGAGAAAGTTGGTGAACCTCGCTTTTTGAAGGGTGTAATTCTGCAAATGATTCCAATTCTGCCAGAATTTGTGTTGCCCTGACAATTATCTGTTCTGGTATTCCTGCAAGCTTTGCCACATAAATCCCATAACTCTCATCCGTTCCTCCAGGGACAATCTGATGAAGAAATATTATCTCATCCTGCCATTGTTTCACGGCAATATTATAGTTTTTTATTCCAGGATGGTCTTTTTCAAGCGCTATCAGTTCGTGAAAATGGGTTGCAAAAAGCGTTCTAGCCTTTTGATTATAAAGATACTCCGCAACAGATTGAGCAAGAGCCAGCCCATCATATGTGCTTGTTCCTCTTCCTATTTCATCAAGGATAACAAGACTTTTTTCTGATAGATTTGAAAGAATCCACGCGGTTTCAGACATCTCAACCATAAAGGTACTTTGTCCCTTTGAAATTTCATCATGAGCCCCAATTCTTGCGAAAATTTTATCAACCAATCCTATTGTTGCCGAAGAAGCAGGAATATAACAACCGCTTTGAGCCAGTATTATAAGAATTGCGACCTGTCTTATATATGTGGATTTTCCCGCCATATTCGGACCTGTAATAATAAGCAAGCGGTTTGAAGAACAATCAAGCATTGTATCATTGGGTATAAAATCTCCTTCAAGATAAAGTTCAACCAGAACATGCCTTCCATCCTTTATGATAATCTCATCCCCATCTGTAATTTCGGGTCTTATATAATTCTGCGATGCCGCAAGAATGCCAAAAGAATTTAAAACATCCATCGCAGCCATCGTTTTTGCAAATTGATGAATACGACTTGAAAATTCAAGGATTTTTGCTATAACCTGTTTCAAAAGACGCGATTCTATTTCATAAACATGTTGTTGGGCTGAAAGAATTTTTTCTTCAAACTCTTTAAGTTGTGGAGTGACAAATCTTTCCGCGTTAACGAGGGTTTGTTTTCTTATGTATGTGTCAGGAACAAGATGTAGATTTGCCTTGCTGATTTCAATATAATAGCCAAAAACCTGCGTATATCCAATCTTTAATGAAGAAATGCCTGTTTTCTTTATTTCTTCTGCCTGATAATTTTTTAGCCATTTGCTGGATGTTTTTTTAATTCCCCGGTACAGGTCAAGCTCTTTATCAAAACCATCCTTGATGATTTCTCCCTCAGGATGTGAAAGAGGCATATCTGAATTGATTGTATTTTCCAGAAAATTTCGCAAATCAGAAATATCGGACACGACAAAATATCTGTTAAGTGTTGAAATGGGCTGGAGAATTTTTTCTATTTCAGGAATAAGACCGATTGAATTTTTTAAGGCGAGAAGATCCCTTGGATTTAGATATCCGCTGCTTAATCTGGAGAGTATTTTTTCAATATCGTTCATCTTTTTTAATGTTGATATAAGCGCATCCTGTATAGATTTATTCTCTATAAGTATACCCACGGCTGAAAGTCGTTCATTGATTTGTTCAATATCCTTCAATGGATGAAAAATCCATTCTTTAAGCAACCGTTTACCCGAGGCGGTGTGCGTTTTATCAATAGATTTTATTAATGGCTCTATTTCAAGACCTTTTATTGCTGCCGGCGAAATAAATAAAAATTCAGAATCGTCATATAAGGAAATCCGGTCAACGTGAAACAGTGAACTGGATGATAAGGACTGTACATATTTAATAAGGGCTCCTGATGCGCATATCGCACGTTTTTTTTCTAAAATTCCCATTCCATCAAGAAAAGGCGTCTTAAAATATTCGCAGAGGGTTCTTTTCGCTGTTTCGTATTCAAATTTCCAGTCCTCCTGACAGCTGATTGTGATGGCTGCATTTTTCCCAATTAAGCTATTTAACATCTCTTTAACAATATTTTCATCAGATTCAGGACAGACAATTTCATATACAGGAGTTTTTGAAAGCATTCCTAAAAGCGCATGGGTGGAATAAAATTCATTTGTTTTAATCTGGCCCGTAGCGTTATCAATAACCGCGATGCCAAAACAATTATCTTTTATAACCATTGAAGCAATACATCTTGATTCAAATGATTCATCAATATAACTGCCGGCGGTTATTATTCGTATTACCTCCCTTTTTACAATCCCTTTTGCCTTTGAAGGGTCCTCTGTTTGTTCACATATTGCCACCTTATATCCATTTTTCACAAGCCGTCCAATATAAGAATCCGCAGCGTGAAAAGGGATTCCACACATCGGTATCCTGCCTGATTTTCCTGCATCCCTTGATGTTAAAACAAGATCAAGAACGCCTGCTGCTTTTTTTGCATCATCAAAAAACATTTCATAGAAATCGCCGAGGCGGAAAAATAAAATGCAATCCGGGTATTTTTTCTTTATACCCAGGTATTGCCTTAACATTGGCGTAAGATTTTCCATCGTTTTATCCAGGAATTGTGTGATATAATACTTCTGAATTCTTTTATATTATCATACTTTGAAAAAGGATTGAAACAATGCAGGTTCCCTTAAACAACATATTTAGAAATCTTGTGCCGTATGTCGCCGGCGAACAACCCTCAGAAAAAAACATTATAAAGCTTAATACCAATGAAAATCCTTTCCCTATTCCTAAAAAAATGCTTGATTCAATAAAGAAAAAAATTACTGGTTCAATCTCCAGATATCCGGATCCGCAAGCGATAAACCTGAGAAAAACCATAGGAAACCGTTATGGCTTTAGCCCTGAATGGATTTTTGCGGGTAACGGCTCAGATGAAATTTTAAGATTGTGTATCAACGCGTTTTCCAACAAAGATGAAACGATTGTTTTTCCTTATCCGAGTTATCCTCTTTATGAGACATTATCAATAATCGCAGACCGAAAACCCCATAGAATTAATCTAAAAAACGATTTCAGCATTTCTGATGATTTTGTCAACGGGTATACCGACTCTGTAAAAATTATTGCAAATCCGGACTCGCCTTCCGGGCATCTTCACCCTATAAAACAGATTAAAAAAATCGCAAAAAAATCGCAAAGGGTATTTATTATTGACGAGGCGTATGTTGATTTTGCAAAAACCAGTTGTCTTCCTCTTGTAAAGGATTTTGAAAATATTATTGTTGTCAGAAGTTTCTCAAAATCATTTTCACTCGCAGGAATGAGAATCGGCTACTGCTTCGGAAATCCTTATCTTATTTCAGCATTATTGAAAATCAAGGATTCTTATAACCTTAACACCATCTCACAGATTGCAGGCATAGAAGCAATGAAATACTATCGTTTTATGCAATACCATTGCAGGAAGATTGCCAAAAACAAAAATTACCTTAAAATCAAGCTTGAAAAACTGGGTTTTTATGTTGTGCCCTCCTCTGCCAATTTTATCCTTGTAAAACCTTCGCATATAAAAGCTAAAAATCTTTATGAAACCCTTAAACAAAGAAAAATACTTGTCAGATATTTCGACGTATTGCCGCTTAAGGATTATCTCCGCATTAGTATCGGCAGTATGAAAGAAATAAAATCATTATTGCTTGCCATAAAAAAAACAATATGAATACGGATGAATTTTTTTATAGCGGACAGGGAAACAAATGGAAAAGAATCGGCATCCAAAAAAGGTCTGGATTTTGCATTCCATTGTTTTCAGTACATTCCTCAACAAGCACAGGAATTGGAGATTTTAATGATAT
>CAZSTE010000053.1:0-1390 GCA_964609735.1 uncultured bacterium | reverse complement strand
AGGACACCTTGTTGGCCTGTGTAAAACCATCAATAGCAGTATAATTCAACTTCTTCCTTTAAATATAACAGGACCGGACAACTGCCCCTATAACGCAATCAGTTCTTTCGCCATTGATCCTGTTTATATATCATTGTCGTTATTCTCCTATGCCAGGTTTAAATGCCCAAACAGTTTAATTTCTGAATTGCGGTTACATTTTCCAGCAGGTAAAAATAATAGATGCAATTATGCCATAAGAAAGCAAAAATTGATTTTTTTACATGAGGTTTTTAACAAAAACCTGGATACGATAATGTCTGACAATCAGTTTGCCCTTTTTGCAAAAAAAAATAAATACTGGCTTGATGAATTTACAATATACAGGGTGCTTAAATCTATCCATAATGATGCCGCCTGGTATGAATGGGAAGATTGTTTTGCGAAAGCGCAACAAGAAAAAATTGAATACATTTGCCGGATATATCAAAAGGAGATTCTGTTTGAAAAATGGATTCAGTATGTATGTTATCAACAATTAATTTCTGTAAAACATTATGCCAATAAACAGGGAATTCTCTTGATGGGGGATCTGCCTGTGCTTGTTTCAAAGGATAGCGCGGATGTATGGGCAAAAAGTGAACTTTTTGACCTTCATTATTCAGCAGGCGCGCCTCCTGATATGTATTGCGCCTATGGACAACGTTGGGGTATGCCGATACAAAACTGGGATGCTGTCAGAAGTTCAAATTTCAGATATCTTATTGAGAAGCTAACATATATGGATCATTTTTTTGATATGCTACGGATTGACCATGTCATTGGGCTTTTCAGGATATGGGCCATACCCGTAGAGGAACCTATTGAAAATCAGGGTATCAATGGTGTTTTTATTCCTTCAGATGAAAAAATATGGAATCTGCAAGGAGAAGAAATTCTTTCTGTCATGAATCAACACTCTTCCTGCCTTCTTTGCGCAGAGGACCTTGGAATTATTCCTTTTGCATGTCCGATAACATTAAAAAAACTTGGAATACCCGGATATGAGGTTCAACGTTGGAAAAAGCATTATGGGACTGATTATTCTTTTATACCCTGCGCTGAATACCGCCAATTAGCCATAGCTGCCCTTTCCACGCATGATACATCTTTTTGGATTGAATGGTGGAAACATCAGGCAGGTACTATTGAAAAAGAACTTTTTGAATTAAAATGCCGTGTTCTTAATCTTGACACAGAATATCTAATAAACAGGTTGTTTGAAAAATCCACTTTGCGGCCGGATAGATTACAATGGAAACAAGAAATTAACTCCATTGAAGCACTTGCCGGTATTATTGGAAAGGATGTTGAAACAATAAGGGATATTATTGAAATATATCGCGACACATTTGATGAAAAAGCTAAATTA
>CAZSTE010000052.1:0-7075 GCA_964609735.1 uncultured bacterium | reverse complement strand
TTTGGATAATACCGCAAACCTTACAAAAAGTCCTGTTGTGAGAATCGCCGCTCTTTTACATGATATTGGAAAGCCAAAAACACTCAGGGTTGAAAATGGCAAGGTTTCGTTTCACAGACATGAAATCGTTGGTGCAAAGGCCTGCGTAAAAATATGTGAAAGGTTGAAAATCTCTCAAAATGATACAGAAACAATAAGCCGGCTTATAAAATATCATCTCAGACCGCATCTTCTTGCAAAAGAAAATCCAACAGATAACGCTCTGGCGAGGTTTATACGAGAAATTGGTACAGACATGAAAAATCTTTTTATTATTGCCCAGGCCGATATAACAAGCAAGAATGAAAAAAAGGTAAAAGAAGGCAGAGAAAAAATTTTAAATCTTTATGCCAGAATTAAAGAATTAAACAAAAAAATGCGGCTTGCGAAATTCAGACTCGCCATTGATGGTTTTGATATCATGAGTATTCTTAAAATTCAGCCGGGCAAACAGGTTGGAAGAATCAAGAAAGATCTTGAAGATATGGTATTAAATGGCGCATTGAAGAATAAAAAAACAATTCTTAAGCAGTATCTTAAAAAAAATCAGACGCAGTTTATATCGCAGGAAGGTAAAAATACAGGAGCGCATAATGGATCTATTGTGGGCGCCGTGGAGAATGGCCTTCATTAAAAAGAAGAAAAGCAAAGCAGCCTGTTTTCTTTGTGAGATGGCAAAGGGTAAAAATACGAAGTTTTTGATATGGAAGGGCAAATACTCAATGGTTGTTATGAATATTTATCCATATAACAATGGACATCTTATGGTTGCGCCTGTTAAACATAAAAAGGATATCAATCTTCTGGACGAAAAAGAATCCGGGGAGATTTTTTCCGCAGTAAAAAAATCCATTCAAATTTTAACAAAAACAATGAAACCTGAAGGATTTAATGTTGGTATTAATCTTGGCAAATGCGCTGGCGCGGGTCTTGCGGGACATATGCATATTCACATAGTCCCGCGATGGAATGGAGATACCAATTTTATGCCTGTAATTTCGTCGACCAAGATAATTCCACAATCCCTTGAACAATTGTCAGATATTTTGAAAAAATCTTTTTGCACAGATACAAAGGGCAAATAAATGTATATCGCTGATTTTCATGTCCATTCAAAATATAGCCGTGCAACAAGCAGAAATATGGATATCGATCACTGTACTACCTGGGCGAAAACCAAAGGAATATCCTTGCTTGGAACAGGCGATATTACCCATCCTCTTTGGTTCTCTGAATTAAGAAAAAAATTGCAAATGTCCGATAGAGCCGGAATATACTCATATAACGGCATTGATTTTATCCTAACGGGCGAGGTTAACAACATCTTTTCAAAAAACAGGTTTACAAGAAAAATCCACAATATAATTTTCTTTTCCTGTTTTGAATATGCGGAAAAATTTAACAAAACACTGGAAAAATTTACAGAGCTTTTGATAGATGGTAGACCTATTTTGCAGATTGACGCCCGTACCCTTGTTAGGATGGTAACAGATGCGGACCCTGATGGTTTTGTGATACCTGCACACATATGGACACCGCATTTTTCCCTTTTTGGCGCAAATTCCGGCTTTGATAGGATTGAAGACTGCTTTGAAGAAGAAACACAAAATATTTTCGCATGTGAAACAGGTTTAAGCAGCGATCCGCCAATGAATTGGCTTCTTTCTTCCCTTGATAGATTTACCCTTATTTCAAATTCTGATGCCCATTCTCCGCAAAAGCTTGGAAGGGAGGCAAATGTTTTTTCAAAACCCTTTAGTTATAACCAATTAAAGGATATTCTAAAATCTCAGGATAAAACAAGATTCCTTTTTACTATTGAATATTTTCCAGAAGAAGGGAAATACCATTATGATGGTCACAGATTGTGCAAGGTTCGTTTTTCCCCAGATGAAACGATAAAAAATAGATTTATCTGTCCTGTATGCGGAAAAAGAATTACCGTGGGTGTAATGCATAGGGTTATCTCTCTTGCAGACAGAAAAACATCAGAACAGGTAAGAAACAGGATCCCATATCGGCATCTTGTGCCTCTGGATCAGATTATTGCCTCTGTTTATAAAAAAGAACCGGAATCAGTTTTTACCCAACAGATATATACACAGGCTGTGGGGAAATTGGGTCCCGAGTTAAAAATACTTCTTGAACTTTCAGAAGAAGAACTTTTTTCGGCTCTTCCTAAGGAAGTTGCCATTGGAATAAAACTTGTAAGGGAAGAAAAATTAATCGTTACCCCTGGATATGACGGTGAATTTGGAACAGTCAAAATCAATCCTTTACTTTCCGAAAATCAGGTCCAGCAGACCCTTTTCTAAAAAAATACATAGCCTGATTTTTCAAGAAAAGGCCATGATAAGAAAAATATGGACAGTTTTAGTTTGGCCTGTTTCGTTATTATGGATGCTTGGGTGTTATATCAAACTGCTATTGACCAAAAGCAAAAAAGCGGATGTGCCCATCGTATCCATTGGAAACATAGAAATAGGAGGAACAGGAAAAACGCCATTGACAATTGAGGTTGCAAAGATTATTGGCAATTTTAAAAGCAAGATGGCAATTATATGTTATGCAGCAAACAACAAATATCCGGATGAATCGCTGGTTATCGCAAGGGCAATTAAAAAAGCAGTTATATATTGTGGTAAAAAAAGAAGAGACCTGGTTGATAAGGCAATCAAAAACGAATCCGACCTTATAATAATTGATGATGGATTTCAATATTTTGATATAAAAAATAAGGTTGATATTATTTTATTAGATCCAAGCGTTCCATTAAACATATTGATACCCGCGGGAAGGATGCGGTTTCCTGCGAGATTTCTTAAATATGCAGACGCGATAGTTGTCAGAAAAGCAAAAGATGCAAGAAGGATTTTCAAAAAATTTCTAAAAAAAATAGAAGCATATCATAAACCAATTTTTTTTGCAGAATATCAGATGCAATATCTTTGTGATTTACAGGGCAACCATATTCCTGTGTCAATTCTTAACAATAAAAAAGTTATTGCTGCTTGTGGCATTGCGAAACCCGATGGTTTTATTGAAATGATTGGCAAATCCGGCGCTTGCGAAATTTATGCTGTGAAATATCCAGACCATTTTATTTATTCTGATTTAGATATTTGTGAACTGGAAAAATTGTTTCATTCTGTTAATGCCGATATGCTTATAACCACTGAAAAAGACATTGTTAAACTTACAAAATTCCCGATTGACATTCCTATTTATAGCATTGTCGCCGGATTTGAAATTGAGCCCTTTGAAGAATTTAAGGACTGGCTTATAAATAAAATATCTATCTGCAAATCAGCATAAAATTAAAATATACTGTTGGGCAAAAATCTGCATTGTTACATCTTCTTGCGCATTGCGCGTCGGTTAACGGGTTCACCTTCTCGCCCTTAGTGCTATGCGCTGCTTGTTTCCTCGCGGCAGCACCGCTCTATTCAAATCCCCTTATTAAAGAAAAAGGGTGGGTGAGGGGATTTGAACCCCCGGCATCCAGAGCCACAGTCTGGCGCTCTAACCGCTGAGCTACACCCACCATTTCACATATTATTTTACCTGAAATTTTGTGACAGTAAAGAAAATAAGGATTTTAAAGGGTTTTTCTAAAATAAGAAAGAACAAGATTTTTTACAAAAAAAATGTGGGTAAGGAAAAAGTGCGCGCATCTAAGCCAATGAATTTCTGGTTTTCCAAGGGCCCGCCATAATTTTTTTGAATATCTTGGTCGTACAGAGGTGTCATACCTTCCATTTATCATCAATATTTGTAATCCAGGTTTTGCATATGTAAGAGGATCAATATCCTTCCATTGTTCAATAAGTTTATTTCTTGTGGTTTGTCTTGATAGAATTCTTTTATAAAATCGCACCATAAAATCCCTTGATTTCCACATTATATTTGTAATATCTCCACCTCCAACTATTAATACCGCGGATCTGATTTTTTTATCAATACAGACAATCAACGCTGCAATAATTGCGCCTAAACTTATGCCCATAATTCCAATTGAGCTGTTTTCTTTTTCCAAAAAATCAATGGTTTTTTTTACATCAACAATTGATTGTATAAACCCTTTTTTGAAACCATTCACAAAATCAATATTATCCGGAATTTTTGAAAATATCCTTTTTTTAGGAACTCTGGCCTGGGCGTATGGCATAACCAATATAAAACTTGAGATTCCAGCTTTTGCAAATTTTAAAGAGAAATATTTTGTTACAAAAACCATTGAAAGGCCATGAAGAATAATGACTGTTTTTTTTGAATTAAAAACCTTATAATACAAGCCCCAGGCATAATCGGCTTGTTTTAATCCTGTGGATACAGCAGAAGGGAATTTAACAAAAAAAACCTCATATCTGGATGTCTTTTTTTTGAGCCTTACATAAAAATCGTCCCTTTTTTTGTATTCAAAACAAGGCATGGTTTTATTATTATTTTATCAGGTCAAATTCATTTTTTCAATTCGCCAATTTGAAAAACATAGCGTCTGGTATTAACATAGATTTGGTTACTCTTTCTGTAGAAATTTCAACCCTTTCTTCTTACAGAAGGAAAGTGGAGGAAAACAAAGCAAAAACCATAAACAGTTTTTGTAGTAGAACCTTTATCAAAGGAGGCCGGATATGGCAAAAAAATTTGGCAAGGTTGAAATGACAATCGGCAAGTTTATAAGACTTGTTATTTTTCTCGCCTTAACCATTTTAGGATTTTTTCTTAATAATGTTGACCCGCATTTTGCAACATTCGGCTGGGGTTATACGTTTGGATTGATTGGTATGGCTATTTTGATTGGATAAGGCCTTTAGATATTCATATTTTATTAAGATTTAACAAGGATGATTTTTTATTTTCCTCTTTTCCTTTTACAAAACACTCAACAGGTTGCAATAAAAAATAATAATCTATTTAATCAATTTTCTATGCGTGCTATACTATAAATATGGATCTTCTTGAACTTATAAAAACGAGACAAAGCGTTAGAGAATACAAGCCAGATTCTATTGATCCCCGTATTCTTGATAGATGCTTTGAGGCTGCCAGGCTTGCTCCTTCTGCGTGTAATTCGCAACCATGGAGTTTTATTGCAATAACCCAACCCGGGCTTATCAAGCAACTTTCAGAACAGGCATTTTCTGGAATTTACGCGCTTAATTCCTTTGCAAAAAAAGCCCCGGCTATTATTGTGGTTATAACAGAAAGATCCCGCTATATTGCCTGTCTGGGAGGTCTTTTGAGAAAAACCTATTATAATCTTATTGATGTGGGTATAGCAGTTGAACATTTTGTTCTTCAAGCAACAGCTGAAGGTCTTGGAACATGCTGGATTGGCTGGTTTAATGAAAGGGCAATTCATAAGATATTGAATATTCCATCAAGACGCAGGATAGATGTTTGTCTTACAGTGGGTTGGCCGGTTTCCAATTCTATTCGTGAGAAAAAAAGACGGTCTCTTGATGAGATCCGTAGTTATAATAGGTATGATAATATATAAGGATTTAATTTTTCTTTGAAACCTTGGTTTAATTCCGCTTTATATGTATTAAAAAAATAGAATCTATTTTACCAAATTTTGCAAAAGGAGGATATAATGAAAAATTTTGTTCGTCATAGGTTTTTTTTCGGTGTGTTAATTTTTCTTTTTTCAACAACCTATGTTTTTGCAGCACCTCCAAGCAGTCTTGTTAAAAGAATAAATATGGCAAAAGAATTTCTTGACGATATAATGGAGGCTCCGGACACAGAGATTCCAGCAGCCCTTATTAAGCAATGTAGAGGGGTTGTGATAATGAGACATTACAAGGCTGGATTTATCTTTGGGATTAAGGCAGGATATGGGGTTGCTCTTGTCCGCGATGAGGAAACAGGCCAGTGGAGCCCGCCCGCATTTGTAAAATCCGGTGAGGGCAGTTATGGGGTGCAAATTGGCGGGCAGGCAATCGACACCATTTTTCTTATTATGAATAAGGATGGAATGGAAATGCTGATAAAAACAAAATTTAAGATTGGTGTGGATGGTTCTGTGGCAGCCGGCCCTGTGGGCAGGGATGCCAGCGCCAAACTTGGTCCAGGGACAGCGATCCTTGTTTATTCCCGCACAAAAGGACTTTATGCCGGCGCAACAATTGAAGGCGGAATGATTGTGAATGATGATGCAGCGAATGAACAATTTTATGGTATTAAAGGAATAACAACTCAAAATATTCTTTTTTCCAATCTTGTGAAAATGCCGGATGCTGCAAAGGGTCTGATAGAAGCATTAAAAACCTATGAAACACGATATGACGAAATAAAAGAAAAAAGCAATAAAGAATCACTTAATTAATGCGTTTTAGGACAGCTTTTACCAGAGGAGGAGAAAATGGCATCTCATACAAAAAAAATTGGAATTCTTGTTGGAGGTGGTCCTGCCCCGGGAATTAATGGTGTTATAGGTTCTGCGACAATAGAGGGATTAAACAGTGGTTTTGAGGTGATTGGAATCCTTGATGGATTTAAGTGGCTTTCTCAGGGAGATGTCGATCACACAATAAAACTGTCTGAAAAGGATGTTATTAAAAGTCGGTTTGATGGTGGCTCAATTTTGCACACATCTCGAGAAAATCCCACAAAAAGCCAGGAAAAAATGACAAATGTTGTAAATTCCTTAAACAATCTTGGCATTGGCTATCTTATTACCATTGGAGGTGATGATACCGCATTTAGCGCAAGTCAGACATGTAAATTTGCGCATAACACAATAAGGGTTGCCCATGTTCCAAAGACAATTGATAACGACCTTCCCCTTCCCGCGAATGCACCTACCTTTGGATTTCAAACAGCCCGCCATATTGGAGCTGAACTTGTTTCTAATCTTCTTGAAGATGCGAGAACAACGCGTCGCTGGTATCTTATTGTTGCAATGGGCAGAACAGCCGGGCATCTTGCCCTTGGAATGGGTCTTGCCGGCGGAGCGACATTAACAATTGTTCCTGAAGAATTTACAAAGCAACCCACAATTGAGCTTATATGCAATATCATTGAAGGA